>NZ_CAKJTR010000118.1:3902-9212 GCF_917627355.1 Protofrankia sp. Cj3
CCGCTACCAGCGGCACCAGCACCGCTACCGATGGCATCAGCGCCGGTAGCGCCGACGATGGGGTACGGCCAGCAACTGCCCGGTGGGCCCGGCCCGCAGGCGCCCGGCGGTCTCGGCCCGACCGAGATCCTGCCCTCCCAGATCCAGCCGGTGCGGCCAGGCGCGATGAACAGCCTGAACCCCTACCGCGAGGTCCCCACGGCCGGCCGGTGGACGCAGCAGAACAGCAAACTCGTCAAGGTCACGCTCGGGCAGGGCCCGGATGTACTCGCCCTCCGTGGCTCCATGGTCGCCTATCAGGGCGACATCGACTTCGACTACAAGGGCGCTGGTCTGCGTGGGATGCTGGAGAACAAGCTCACCGGACAGGGCCTCAAGTTGATGACGTGTAAGGGGCGCGGTGAGGTCTTCCTTGCTCACGACGCCACCGATCTCCATATCGTCGAGTTGAGCGGCCAGCCGCTGTGCATCAACGCCAAGAACATCCTGGCGTTCGACAGCACCCTGAGCGCCGAGGTCAAGCGGATCGAGAGCCCGGGGATCCCCGGTGGTGGCTTCTTCCATTTCGAGGTTTCAGGCCAGGGCTCGATCGTGGTGATGACGCGGGGAACGCCGATGACGCTGAACGTCGCCGGTCCGACATTCGCCGACATGAACGCTCTGGTGGCCTGGACGGCTGGCATGCGGGTGAGTATCTCGACCCAGGTGCGCATCTCCCGCCAGATCTATGCCGGTAGCAGCGGGGAGTCCCTCGCCTTGCAGTTCATGGGTTTCCAGGGTCATTTCGTCGTTGTCCAGCCGTACGAGGTCTAGGGCGTGGCGAGCCGGACAGTCCTAGTGCCGGAGCCGCTAAGAGCGCGTTTGAGATCGTCATTCCGGCTCGCCGCGTCTAGGCGCCCCTGGCTGCGTTGTCGGCCACACCGATACAACTCATCCGGTATCGCTTCGGCCTTCCGCCTTGCCAGGGAGCCCCTGGACGCGGCTCACTGATCGAAAGCCCGATCTCAAACCCCCTCTAAGGAGGCTGTGGTGCAGGGAACGTTGATGGACCACTTCGGCCAGACCCAGTTGATGGACCGGATGAGCAGGCACGGTTCCAAGATTGTCAAGATCGTCATGCAGCCCGGTCAGGACCTGTTCGCCAGGGTCGGCTCGATGATCGCATACGAAGGTCTCGTCGACTTCAATCCCCAGCCACCACAGCTGCGGCGGATCGCCTCCTCCTGGGCAACGGGCGAGGGCGTGCCGTTGATGACCGCTGTCGGGCAGGGCCTGCTCTACCTGGCCGACTACGGCAAGGAGGTCATCGTCGCTCAGCTCGCGGGTGAGGGCCTGTCGGTCAACGGCAAGAACATCCTCGCGTTCGACGCCACCTTGCAGTGGGGGATCGAACGCGTCCGCGGCGTCAGCATGCTGTCCGGGATGGGCATGTTCAACGTGGTCATCCGCGGCCACGGCTGGGTCGCGATGACCGCGAAAGGCAATCCGATCGTGCTCGACACGCGGGAGGCACCAACGTTCGTCGACACCGACGCGCTGGTCGCCTATACCGACGGCCTGCAGGTCCAGCCGCGGCGGACCGCTCGCCTGGGCGGGCTGATCGGTCGCGGTTCGGGTGAGGCCTTCCAGCTCGGCTTCTCCGGTCAGGGGTTCGTCGTCGTGCAGCCGAGTGAGGACGAGCGGCCGAACATGTCAGTTCGTGGGTGACCTGGTTCGCGCTGGGTCTGGTTGGTGCTGGGTCTGGTTGGTGCTGGGTCTGGTTGGTGGATGAGAGGATTCGACGATGAGCCACGGTGGATTCGCGGGTGGCCCGTCCGGCGGCTACCCGCCCGCGGGCGGTGGGATTCGCGGCACGCTCCTCGGTAATCCCGAGGTGTCGACGGGGGAGCGCTTCACCCTGCAGAACGGCAAGATGCTCAAGGCGACGCTCGGCGCCCAGGGAATGCGCGAGTTCTACGCCCGTAAGGGTGCGATGGTCGCCTACCAGGGCGGCGCCAGCTTCGACGGGCACTGGGAGAGCTGGGGCCACCAGTTCCGCTCGCTGTTCCAGGACGGCGAGGGCCTGAACCTGATGAAGGTGTCCGGCGGCGGCACGGTCTTTCTCGCCCACCAGGCCCAGGACGTGCACATCCTCGACCTCACCGGTGACGGTCTGACCGTGGACGGCAAGAACGTGCTTGCCTTCGACCGGGACCTGCACTGGGACGTCGTCCGCATCGACTCCCAGGTCTCGATCGCCGGAGCCGGCAACTACCAGGTGGAGCTGTCGGGGAACGGCAAGGCCGCGGTGGTGACCTCGGGCGCTCCGCTGGTCATGCGGGTGACGCCGCAGAACTACTACTTCGCGGATGCCGACGCGGTGGTCGGCTGGTCATCGAGCCTGCAGGTGTCGATGCAGGCTGCCGTGACGTCGTCGTCGGTATGGAAACCGCGCGGGAACACCGGGGAGAGCTGGCAGATGCAGTTCTCCGGTGACGGATACGTGATCGTCCAGCCATGTGAACTGCTACCGCCCTACAACGCGCTCGCCGGTGCGGGGCTGGCTGGACATTTCGGGTTCGGCGAGGCCGGTTTCGCTGGCAACCAGATGCAGGGGCATGGTGCCGCGGGGCAGGGCTCCCCAGAACAGGGCCACGGCTCTGGCGGAGGACTTCCCGGCGCGCTCGGTGGTGCGCTTGGTGGTCTGTTCGGCAATCAGGGGCACGGCCGGGGCGGTCTGTTCGGCGGCCGCTGACCGCATGACCTGCCACTCGATGACGCTGCCCTTTCGCTGTGCGCCGTGGACACGGGAACAGGGCGTGGACCCGATCGGGTCGGCACTGACCTGCGACACCCTGCTGCTGGTGGAGGTGCCACCGCCGTGGCCGCGCGATGTGGGCGAGATACCCGCCTTCGCGGAGGCTGGGCGCCGGGCCCGGCCCGATGCCATGCGTCGGACCCGGTTGCTCGCGGTCAGCCCGACCGGCGACGTCACACCCGGCCGCGAGTCGCGAGCGGGCGTGCGGGTCACCCGGTGGCAGCGCACGGGTTCGAACCGTTTCGTGGGCGCTGACCACACCGTGCCTCGTGAACGGCTTGTCGACGGGCTCGTCCGGCTCCTTGACGGAGGTGACGGCGCGTACGACAACATCACGGCTCAGGCCGCGTCTGCCGAGGTCCTGCTCTGCGGCCATGGCCAACGGGACCGGTGCTGCGGCCGGGACGGCGCCCGCCTGTGGATGGAGATGGCATCGCGCTGGCCCGGCGTGCGAGTTCGCCGGTGCAGCCACCTTGGCGGGCATCGGTTCGCCCCGACCGGGCTCACTCTCCCTGACGGGCGGGCCTGGGCGTTTCTCGATCCCACGACCCTCGACCAGATCGTGCGTCAGGACGCCCAGCCGAGCGAGCTGCGTGGCAGTTACCGGGGCACCACCGCACTCGACCGGTGGGGGCAGGTGGTCGAGCGGGAGCTGTTCGAACGCTTCGGCTGGGGCTGGCTTGACCACGAGTTCACCTCGTCGCGCACCGTTGTCATGGACGGCGGGCGGGCCGCGACCGTGGAACTCGCCTGGCATGGGCCGACCGGGGAGGCGAGCGCCACCGCGGTGGTCGAGGTCATCCGGGAGATTCCCCTGCTGGTATGTGGTGAACCGCCGGAGTCCGCTGAGCGGACAAGCCCGGAGCTTGCCCCGCGTTTCGTCCTGATCCGCCATGGAGCTGCCCCCCTCCAGTGATTGCCGTATGCGGCTGGCCGTATATTCGGTGTTTCATTGCGGACACAAAGCGGCCAGGCATGGGTGAACCGATCGGTTGGCTTCCGGAGGTAACCCGTGCCCGGCCGGTTGGGGGCTCTGTTGATTCCGTTTTTCGACGGTGTTGTCGTGTTATTCCGGTTGGTCGACGTCCTGGTCATGCGTCGCCGACCGGTCAGGACGGTGTTGCCGCTCGTCTGTCTGGAGCGTGAATCCGGCCAGGATGGGCTGTTGGCCGATATCCTGGCGCGTTTGCGGCAGCCGATTCCGGTATCGGTGCCGAGCGCCCGGGTTGATGCCGGGACCGAGCACGCGAGAATCGCCTCCACCCACCTGTCTGGGGAGGCCGGGTCACCATTACCCCCGCCCCGGCTGCCGGTGCTGCACGCACTGTGCGCCGAACTGGGCCGGGACAAGTTCGGCATGCCGCGGCTGCGTTTTGACCACTATCTGCTTGCCGACTGGCTGACCCGGCAGGACATGCGGGGGAACGGACTGGGCGACCAGCCCACGGAGCTCCTCGGCCGGCTCCGGGATCGTTTCCGGGGAAACTCGCCGAATCCTTTCGCTGGTCTTGCCGACGGCGTGCCCGACCCGACGGTCAGGTTCGTGTTCGTGTTCGTCGCGCGGCTCTGGCTGCTGGTCCGGTTCTGGCTGCGGGTCAGCGGGCGGGTACCTGGTCTGGGGCGCCAGACCCGCTGGTTCATGCGTCAGCGGTATGTGGCGCCGGGAGCCGGGAACTTTGTCGGGTTCGCCGAGCGGCTCACCGTCGGCGCTGTTGACAGCGAAGTCCCCGAAGAGGTCGACAAGCTGCTCGTACACGCGTTTCTGCAGGACCTGCGGACGGCGTACCGACGCCGGCCGTGGCGGATCCGGGCCTGGCGGCGGACGGCGAACCCGGTGGCGCTGATTGACAACATCACATCGGACAACGGTGGGGTTGCTTTACTCAACATGATCGGTGATGTCCGCAGCGAGACCGGCCGTGACGATCCGCTGTTGGTGATCGCTAGCTGTGATAGCCAGCTGGCTATTTGTGATCTTGCCTGGCCGAGTATGCCGGCCGAGCCCGTGGCCGTGGCTCTGGATGCCGAGGCCCACTGGCTCGACGGATTGGGACGGCGCCGCCGACGGCGCGATCCCGGCGCATGGGTGCTGCGAGTGACGGTGCCCGCTGCCCGTCAAGCCACCGTGACCGAGGCAGCCGAACTGGCCCACGTACCGCCTTTTACCCCGCGGCGACCGCCGGTGCCAGCCCGTCCCATGGTGCTGACATCCCTGGTCACCGTCGTCGTCCTGGCTGCCGCCACATCGCTGCTGTGGGTCTGCTGGCCCCACCGCCTACCGGAGTGCCTGCGGTCGTCGGGCGCTGGGATCTCGGTCGAGCTGGTCCCGAACAAGGTCGGGACACCCGACTGCGTCGGATACAGCGACAACGCCAACCGGATATTCGGGGCCACGGGTGACGAGAAGCAGCCGGGCAGCAAACGACTGCTGGCCGCTCAGCGTGAGATATTCCGGCAGAACGAGTGCGCTCGGGACATACACGAGAAATACCCGACGCGCCCGTACATCACCC
>NZ_CAKJTR010000118.1:9599-15477 GCF_917627355.1 Protofrankia sp. Cj3
TGGTCTATCTGGCCGGGTTGAGCACGGCATTGGACGAGGGGGATGCGTGGAGCGCGGCGCAGAGCGAGGAGCTTGAAGGAATTCTGCTCAGGCAGACCACCCAGAACGGTGTCCTCGCAGCGGACGGGGCTTGCAATTTTGCCGGCGCGGACAGATCTGACCAGCCACTGCTGCGGATTGTCATAGCCAATGGCGGATCGCGTATGAGCAGCGCGGTCGACGTGGTCAGGAAGAACCTCGTACCGCTCTTCACGGACCGGAGCGTGGTCGGCGTCCTGGGCCTGGACCGCAGCATCCCGGAGACTGAGGACGCCATCGCGGAACTGGGGCGGAACGGCATCCCAGTAATGGCGACAACATTGTCGGGGGATGGGATGGCTGACTTCTCTCCACTGTATTTCCAGCTGGTGCCGACGAACAAGAAGGAGGCGCAGCTGGTGGCGAGGTACGCAACCTATCTGAAAAAAACTCGGGTGCTCGTCTCCTACCGATACGAGGATACTGTAGAACCCAAGGACAGGTACGTATCGACCTTGGTAGATGATTTGAAGGAGGAATTAAAAGAGAAGTACCATGACCGGGCGTGGACGGCTCGGAGCCAGCCGGGATCCAGTAGTGAATCCTGCGAGGGGGGTGATACCGTACTTTTTTACGCGGGCCGCCATGAGGATTTCGCGAAATTCGTTAACTACGTCCACGGCCAGTGCAAAGATGTGCCGATCGTCGCTGACGACGCGGTATCCCGTGTCATCGCTGTCACCGGCTCCTCCGATGCCGCCACGCCGGAGACCAGCAGGATTCCCGCGGGCGTGACAGTCGATTACGTCTCCAAGGCCAGTGCGGTCGTCCTCGCTGGTCAGGATTGTTTCAGGGGTATTTACAAACCTGACAACAATCCGGGTCAAGGGGCTATGGCGAATTTCTGCACGGACTTGGGTGAGCTCTACAAGAACAGGTTGCCGGAGCTGTTGTCAGGAGGCGACGGGCAGCCGCAGCCGGTCCCGGGACTGCGGTGGCCGGGTGAGCGAGTCGGCCTCGCCTATGATGCTGTCGGCTTGTTTCTGCGTGCGGCGAGCGCGCCCAAAGGCTACCCGGAGAGATTAGGGAGGTTCACGCCGAGCCCATCCTCGGTCGGTCAGCAACTGCGGGACATCACCGGCTCCCAGCGGGACCCGGAGTACGCCACGGTGACAGCGGATTTCGATTTCAGGGGCGCCCGAGTGGCCGACAACAGGGAACTGGCCGTGCTGGAGGTGCCTGATGTCCGCAGATCGGCTGCCACACCCACCTGCGTGTATCTGCTCAGAGATAACAACAGACTGTTCGGAAAAGACTGTCTGGCCGTGCAGCAGTCGGCGGCCTTGTCGCGGTGAGGGGCGGTGAGGGGCTGACCGGGCGGGGCGAGCCGGAATAATGATCTCAAACAGGCGCTGAGCACAGTCCCGCCGATCAACAGCGGTATCCGTGCGGGGCCGCGGAACAGGTTCTCAAGGGCACCTGGCACGGGTACGGTTCAGGGGTGGCCGGGGTGGTGGTCGTGCAGTTGGTCGCGGCGATCGCGGTCGAGGTCATCGCCACTACGTCGTTGCGGGCGTCCGACGGCTTCACCCGCCTGTGGCCGTCGGTCGTCGTGTGCGCCTGCTATCCGTTGTCGTTCTACCTGCTGTCCCTGGTGTTGCGTCAGATCTCGATTGGAGTCGCCTACGCGGTGTGGTCAGCCGTCGGTACCGCGGCTATTGTGATTATTGGCATCGTCGTCTACGGGGAGCCCCTGACCACGGTCAGGATCATCTCGCTCCTGCTCGTCGTACTTGGTGTCCTCGGCCTGCAGCTCGGCGGAATCCGCCGGTGATCTGTTCGTCCATGCGGCGGAGCCGAAGTCTTTGGGCGTGCCTGTTCAGAGGCCCAAGATTGTAGTCTGTGCCATGACCGCGGGTATGTCTCGATCAAGTCTCATGGCACGTCCCTTCTGATTGTCTCATCGGGAACTGGGGCCGCCGCGCCTGGACCGCACGATATGCTGCCGCCCTGTTCTCCGGGAGAGGGAAGGCAAGGCGATAAGGCAAAGGAGATGCGGTAGGATGGCCCCGATGCCGACACTACTCGTTGTTCACCATACGCCGTCGCCGACAATGCAGGCCATGCTTGAGGCGGTAATAGCAGGGGCGCGGGATGACACCATCGAGGGCGTAACGGTGGAGGTGCGGCCGGCGCTGGCCGCCACGGCGGTTGATGTACTGGCAGCGGATGCCTATCTGCTGGGGACTCCCGTGAACATCGGATATATGTCCGGGGCGCTCAAACATTTCTTTGACCAGATCTACTACCCCGTGCTCGAGGCGACCATCGGCCGACCGTATGCGTTGTACGTTCACGGCAACTCTGACACCACTGGCGCGGTCCGCGGGGTCGAGACGATTGCCACCGGGCTGAAGTGGAAACGCCTGCGTGAGCCCCTGTCGGTTGTCGGCGAGGTGGACGCCGCCGTGCGCGAGGCTTGCTGGGAGCTTGGAGCAACGGTCGCGGCCAACCTGATGCCCGCGTGACCTGGACGTCTGAGGCTCAGGCCGGTCCAGAGTGAGCGATGAACCAGTCAGTGATCTCGCTAGGCCACTCTGTGGAGATCCGAGAATCCGCCGGCGGTTGGCCAACGTGTCCGCGGCCAGCTCCCGGGCCAGGTGTGCTGCGGACAGGGTGCGTGCCGCCACCATCCTCATCACCGAGCTCCTCGGCCAGTCCACCGACATCACCCGCCGTTACACCACGCACTGTTATTGCTACGCTACGCATTGCTGGCGCGTTTCGTGCATGACCTGTTTCATTGTGCGATGATGTGACATCCGCTATAGGGGCCAATGGGCAGTATTAGCTGATTAGGTGCTAGTTCCACCCGCGGCCCCGGACAGCGGATGAAGGCCCGAAGCCGGCCGCCTGTGCCGGCTTCGGGCTGCGCCACGCGTATCTGGCCTTACGGGTTGTCACCGAGGAGGAAGACCGTGCGTAAGAGGCTCGTCGCAAGAATCCTGCCGGTTCTGATCGTCCCCATCGTCTTTTTGGGGTTCACGGCAAGCAGCGCTTCGGCATTGTCCGGAGGGCCGTGGACCTGGAAGAACACCGCCACGTTGCGGTGCCTGGACAGCAACACCAGCGGCAGCGTCTACACGCTGGGCTGTAACGGCGGTGGCTACCAGCTGTGGACCAACACCCCGCTTACCTACGGGGACCAGATCAAGGACTATCAGACCGGCCGGTGCCTGGACAGCAATGCCAATGGCAGTGTCTACACGCTGGGCTGCAACGGTGGCAGTTACCAGCAGTGGAAAGTCACCTATAAGGGCACGTACGGGTACGAGATTAAGAACGTGGCGACAGGATTCTGCTTGGACAGCAATGCCAGCGGCAGCGTCTACACGCTGGGCTGCAACGGCGGCAACTTCCAGCGCTGGAAATAAACGTCCGAGATTAGGGCTTGCGCCATCACCCTGATGGGTATCCGGGTGTTCTGCGGCGAGAGCCGTCCGCACCCTGCCGATCTCGGCGTTTAACTCCCCGCCCCCGGTTGGCTCAACCAGTCAACCGGGGGTTTCTCCGGTCGGCGGACAAGCTCGACTGTCGTGGTTACGCCACGTTGGTGTCCCAGGCCAGGCTGATGGCGTGGATTTCCATCGCTGTCGGCCGCTCGGGACAAGTGACCTGGGCGGGTTCAAACGGTCGATCGCGTCGACGACGAGCGCCTTGGACCTCGGATCGAGCCCGTTGACCCAGGCCAGGAACTCGTTCGTGACGCGGACTTCCCACTCGTCCACAGGGGAAGTTTAGCAAATTCTCCACCTTGGAGCAGGGTCGGCAGCGCCGAGCCGGCGGCCTTCTGTGCAGCTTGCCATGGTTCCCGATCTTGTGGGCATGTAGCGTGATCGCGCGAGGCGCACGACTTTCGGCAAGTTCTGTGAGCAGAACCGTGGCTAAGGTAGGGGTCGCATATCCACCGTTAGTGTTCGACCCGTCACCATCTATGCCGGATGGCCCATCGGCGGAGGGGACGGTTGCGGCGGCAATTATACGCAAGAATCGCCGCTGAAAACCCGCAACAATTGCACCCCAAGGCCACGAATGGGCCGGCAACCTCGACCCGACCGGACAGGCGAGCGGCCATTTTTTGTCAGTCAAGTCTTGATGGAAATAACAATTTCCCCAATAGTGGATCATGGCCGTTATCGTTACAGCCCGAAGGGAAGGCCGTGGCCACCGTACAAAAGAAGGTCTCCGACATCTCCGGGGAAATGGCGGATGACGAGGAGTTCGGCGCCCTCACCGTCAAAACCCACCCGCTGCTGGATGCGCCCTGCCAGCTCGACATTTTGCCGTCAGAAGTGGCGGCAATGAAGGAAGCGGGGGACATCGTGCTGTGCGCGGTGAGGCTGCCCGGCGAAGACCAGGCCCGCCAATTCGCCGTGACCCTGCCCGAGTTCCGGAAGGTCGTGCCTGACGCGGCACTGGAGAAGGCACGGGGCGTGCGGGGGCGCCGGGCGCGTACCTAATCGCCCACCGCTGGGGCCAGTAATCGCACTCACCAAACCCGTAGTCGCGCCCCTCCCAACGTAACACCGGCATCACGGGGTCCAGAGCCATCGTTGTCTCTGGACCCCTCGCCCATTTGAGGCCGCACTCATCCGGCCGGAATATATTTAGCCATCACGTCCTCGATTCGGGCCACCAGCAAAAAATCGAGTTCCGTAATCTTCTGCCCGGCCGTGTAGGTGGTGAGGCTAAAGTGCAGGGTCTCCCAGCGCAGGTCAATATCTGGATGGTGCTCAAGCTCCTGGGCTGGTCCCATTACGTCGTTGATCGCCTTGACGCTGGTGTAGTAGTCCAGGTGAAAGCTTTTATGAATTTCTTCCCGATCCGGGGCTTTTTCCCAGCCCGGTAGCGCGCTGAGGCGGCGGGTGACTTCCTCGGCCGGTAGCGGGTCGCGTACTCCCATGTCACACCCTCCTACAGTTGGGCGAGCAATTCCTTTACCTCGTGCCCCACCGGATCAGCGTGCCAGGGGGTGAGGTGATGCCAGACGCCCTCCAATTCCTGGCGCAGCCGCGCCGAACTGGTTTCTTGGGCGATGGTGACGGCCTGGCGCACGGCGCCAACCACGGCGTCCGGCTGGTGGGCTTGGGCGGAGGCTACGGCCTGACGCGCCCGGTAAACGCCCGCATCCCGCCGCGCGGTCGTGGGCAGGCCGGTTATCACCTGCTCCCACAGGGCCACCGCCTCCGCGCCGAGGCCAAGCCTGTTGTAGCAGGTGGCGCGCTGGGCCTCGATGTAGCCGGGGGTCCGGCGGCAGGCGTTGTACCAGGGGTAATCGTCATCCACCTGGGGCAGGAGCGCGGCGGCTTTATCCAAAGCGTAATCAGCGCCCCGGCGGTTGCCCATGAGGGCAAAGCCGTGGGCGGATTGTTGCATTGCCTGTACCCGCACCTTCGGGCACAACTCCGTTTCATCCACAAGGGCCGCGCTTGTGAGGTCCAGTGTGCCGGGGCCGTCCTGCTCGTCGGTGCAGATCATGGCCTTATTAGTCAGGGCGTGACGGATAAGCTGGGTATCCCCGACCCGGTGGGCGAGTTCCAGCGTGTGATTCGCCCAATGGGAGGCCGTACCCAAATCCCCGGCGTCCTGGTAAAGCCACGTCACCAGGCCCGCATAGGCGGCGTTAGTGCGCAAGAGCGCCCGCCGTGCATCGCCGCGGGCCACGGTGAGGAGTTGGCGTAGCAACTCCTGTTGTACCAGTACCGAGGGGATCACGGTGTAAGGGCCTAGCGTAGCCTCGGCCGCATAGAAGCTGTCAATTTGTGAGGCGAGGTACTCGATGGCCTCGGGCGCTACTTGC
>NZ_CAKJTR010000118.1:15654-17365 GCF_917627355.1 Protofrankia sp. Cj3
TATAGGAGGCCAGCGGCATCACTTTGCCCCCGACCAAAAACCCGGCTCCGCTTCCGGCAAGAAATGTCCGCCGGTCCATCGCCACAATAACCACCTCCCCGACGTGCGCAATCACCCGGTACTGGTCCGGCACGTCGCTATACGTGCTGTCCCTGCCGCGGTGGTGCGAGGCAATTGATGCGGCGCCAGCGGCAGGGGGCCTTTGCATTTCTCCCGCCGGCGGACGCTGGCGGGGAAGTTTAAACCACAACAGCTCTTCCGGGATGCGCAACATCTCGGCCCAGCGAATGAGCTTAGTGAGATCAGTTATAGGAGTGCCGGATTCGATACGGCTTAGCTGTGTCTGGGTGATGCCCATCCATCGTGCCACCATCTCCTGGGGCAAGGGGGCGCCGTGGTGCGGGTGGGTGCGGTACGCGGCAATGACGTGGCCCATGTGCCAGGCATCGAGGGCATCCCGGAGTTGGTCTGACGCTTCCCAAAATGTGGGCGCCACCTCCGGCGCTCCTGCCTCCAGCTCGACCGTCCGGCGCTGGCAGGGTCCGCACAGGCCCACGCTGTTGTCCCGTGCCAGCCGTTCCCCACACCGGCAGTAGCGACCCTGCCCCCGCTGCTCGCTCACCGTAATTACCGGCCCTCTCCGTCGTCTGCGGTGGGCTTCCTACCTCGCAGTCTAGCCGTTACGGTCCGTCGTCCAGACGTGCCGCGCATACCCGTCATGCATGGGATGGCTACTGCTCTTTAGCCAACGCGCGCAGTGTCCCAACCAGGCCCCGGTGCCGGGTTGAGATGGCGCAAGTTCGATCATGCCGGCCTCCCCGGCACCGGGCGCCAGCCAGACGGGGCTGACGGCGGACCAGCAACAGGAGGTAGATGGTGGGCGGCTGGATCAGCGGTTCGTGTTCGTCCGGGCCGGGGTCTGGGGAGAATATGGCTGCTCATCTCATCGAGTGCCAATTTGAAGCCGTACTGACGCAACTGGAGCTGCTGGAAGACAACTTTGCCTATTCCAGGAACGAACTCGGCGCCACGCCCCTTGAGCTGGCCGCCCTCCGCGAACGGCTGGAAAGCGTGACCGAGGAGGTCCGATGGATGCGCGACCAAATGGGGAAGCTCGTGGGACGGTTGGAGCACTCCAGAAGGCGGCAGCCCGGCGTATCCGGCCCTACTCCGTAATCAATGGGTACGGGGAACAGCTGGCCGCCTTTGCTGAGTGGGACGAGGCGCACCAGTGGGCGCACCTGACGGCCATGGACGACCAGGTAATCCTCCCGCTGGAGGTGGAAGACCGGAGCCAGCGCATTACCCGCCGCATCACCCGCGAAACCTGCGAGCTGATCGCCTGGACCATTTTCACCAAAATCTCCGGGTGTCCGCCAACGGAGTCGGAACCCCGGATACCGCCGTACACGCCGAGGGGGTGATGAGCATGGGAGGGTGACAGTATGAGCGACTAATCCGCGCCGCTTCCGGCGAACACCAGCCACTCCACGTCACAAGCCAAGCCCGCCCCTTCGAGTGTCCGGGGCGGGCTTGGTGGCGTCACATTTACCGCCGCGCCGGATGTATTAATACCATCGCCGGAGCGCTTGTCAAACTCGCCGTTTCACGGGCCGGTCATTGAGGCTGGCCGAGACCCCTATTTTGCGAGGTCACACCATCGCCTAATCAAAAATCAATACCTTTGAGCCTGGTGTCGCTTTTTGTTCAT
>NZ_CAKJTR010000119.1:0-12716 GCF_917627355.1 Protofrankia sp. Cj3
GATTCCGCTGGCTGACTGGTATCGCGATCACTTCAAGCACCGTGTCCCGCTCGCCCTGTTCGCCTTGGCCGTCACGCTCGGGCTGGCCGCGTTGCTCAGCCCGCCGGAGCAGGCCCGGCGGCTCGCGATGGCGGCGGTCGCTGGACTGGCACACCTCGGGAACTGGTTTGATCTTTTCGTGGTGCGGGACGGAATCATCGCCTCGCGCGGTGACTGGTACGCGGACCGCCCCGGCCAGATCGATCCGTTGGGCGTTCTGTGGCTGCTGGGGCTGATCGAACAGTTCGCGCTGCTGTGGCCGTTGCTGTTGGGCTGTCTATGGTGGTTCACCCGGTGGATGGGTAGGCGGTTCACCAGGACTGATGACAGGACCGACGACACGGGACGCGCGGCGTGGCTGACCGTGATGCTCTGTCTGTTGCTGGCCGCCGCGGCCTGTCTGGTTGGTCCGGTGCGGGCCGCTTCCGGAGCGGATCTCGCGGAACTGGCTTTGGGCAGCTATGTCCGGGCAGCCGAATGGCTGCTGGGCGCCGCCGCGGCCGGGTTGGTAGCGGCGGCGAGGCCGCCGGCCGAATCGGTCGCCGCGGGCGACGCCCAGCGGGCTGCCGGCGTCTGGTGGGTCACGATCGCCGGGCTGGCCGGATTGACCGTGCTGGTCATCAGCGGGATGATCGCTACCGCTCACCCCGCTGCCTGGCTGCGCGGGGCGGGGCCGGCGACCAGCGCCGGCGGCGCCGCACTCCTGTTGGCGAGCGTCGATCGCCAGATCACAGCGTTCCGTCACGGCCCGATCGAGTGGCTGCTCAGCCGTGGGGGACCGGTGGAACTGGGCCGGATGGCCTATCCGCTCCTGTTGCTGCATCTTCCTGCGTTCTGGCTGCTGAGGCAGGCCTTCACGGATGCGCGGCCGGAGGCGTTGCTCGTTGTCGGGGGTGGGTTCGTGTGGTTCGTCGGCCTGCTGCTACAGGATGGGCTGGTCGGACGGTTGCGGACCCGTCGTTGGCGGGTGCGATGGGCCGCCCCGGCGCTGCTGCTGGCGTACGCGGCTGTCGCGGCCGGTGGAAGCTGGCTGTCCGCCGCGGTCGACAGACGGCCGGACCCCGGGAAAGAGCCGGTGTTGTTGGCGCTGGGCGGTTCGTTCGCCAGCGACCTGGCCCTTGCGCTTGGCCGGCACGGCGATGGCCGCTACTCGGTGGTGGACGGCTCGCTGCCCGGGTGCGGGCTGTATCCGGTGGCGCCGCCGTCGGTCCCGCTTGCCCGTGTCACTGCCGCCACGCAGCTGCCGCCGCCGGTGCCCGCCCGCTCGGCGGCATGCGTGAACTGGCCGGAGCAGTGGCGGACGCGTATCACCCAAAGCCGTCCGGATGTGCTGATGGTAGATCTCAGCACGGACGCGGACGCGCGCCTGTATCGCGGCTCGGTGATTTCTCCCTGCGACGCGGAGTACCGGCAGCTGTACCGCAAACAGCTCGACCAGGCAGCCCAGGTATGGGCGCAGGCGGCCCCGGGCCGGCCGGTCCTGCTGGCCGACACCCGCGATGTCACGGGCGAGGCTGATCCGCGGTCGAGCCGCTGTTTCAATGCCTTGATCACCGAAGCCGCCGCCCGGTATCCGCAGGTGCTGTTGTTGGATGTGGACGCCGCGCTGTGCCAGGCCGAGCACTGCTGGACTCGCACATCCACCGGCAAGCCGCTCTATTTCGATGCCGTCCACCTCACCCCCGCGGGAATGCACAGCCTCGCGCCATGGCTGGCGGCGGCGGTCGGCAAGGCGCTGGGTCCGGGCCCGGCTCCAACGCCGGGCACGGGAACGGGGACGGGGATCACGGACACCGTGAGCGTCGGCGGTCCGGTCAGCCGTCCCGGCCCGGTCAATGATCGTCCGGTAGCGGGACGATGATGGCACTGACCGCGCGAACCTGTGTTTAAGGGCGTCCGGCAATAGGATAATGGATCAAGAAACGGGGTTGGGGCGCGTGCATCGAATCTTTGTCGGGACTTGTGACTAGCCCGTAATGTTCTGTCTGGACGGCAGGGACCGATGGATGCCGGCGTGAGCGAAGCGAAGGATTTTTCCGGGGACCTCTACGAACCGCTGCTGCCCGAGGACCCACGGTCGATCGGTCCGTATCGGATCATGGGCCGGCTGGGCTCCGGCGGGATGGGCCGGGTGTATCTCGGCCAGTCCCGGTCGGGTCTGCTTGTCGCCGTCAAGACGGTACGGGCCGACGTGGTGGATGCGCCGGGATTCCGGCTGCGGTTCGCACGTGAAGCCACGGCGGCCAGGCAGGTCAGCGGTGTGTTCACAGCAGCCGTGGTGGACGCCGATGCCGACGCGGTGATGCCGTGGCTGGCCACGGCATACGTGCCCGCGCCATCTCTGCAGCTGCTGGTGCGCCGGCTCGGTCCGTTGCCGGTCCGCGCGGTGTCCTGGCTCGCGGCCGGGATCGCCGAGGCGCTGGATGCCATCCACCGCGTGGGGCTCATCCATCGGGACCTGAAACCGTCGAATGTGCTGGTGACCAAGGAGAATCCCAAGGTCATCGACTTTGGGCTGGTCAGGACGGCGGACAGTAGCGCGCAGCTTACCCACACCGTGATCGGAACACCCCAGTACATGTCCCCGGAACAGGCGCTGGACACCTCGTCGGTGACACCGGCCACCGACGTGTACTCACTGGGCGCCACCCTGTTGTACGCGGCGACGGGTCGCCTGCCCTACCGGGGCGAGACGCCTGTGAACGTGCTGGCCCAACTGCTCTGTGATCCTCCGGACCTCACCGGGGTGCCAGCGGAGCTCGTCGAGCTGATCCGCCGTTGCACCCAGCGTGATCCGGCGCTGCGGCCCACCCCGAACCAGCTGCTGGAGGAGATCGCTGGGACCTGGCTGCGGACGTCGGGCGGATTCGACGCCAAATACTGGTTACCACGGGTCGGGTACCAGCTGCTGGATGCCTACGAGCGGCGGCGCCGCAGCACCGGCTCACCTGACGCGATGTCCGGTCCGGCGCTCCAGTCCAGGCCAGCCCGCGACTCCCACGAGGTGACCTCTACCCCGTCTCCGCCGCTGTCGCCGCTGATCGCGCCGACCCCGCCCCTCCCACCGGGGGAGTTTCTCCCCCCGGCCCACGGCGGCGGAGCCGTTCCCGCGGGTTCCTCAGGTCCCGCTATTCCCGCGGGTCCCGCGGGTCCCGCGGGTTCGACCGGCCGGGCCGAATCCGCGCGGGTGCACCGGCGGACCTTGCTGCGGGCGACGGGCGCCGCGGCGGTCACCGGCGCGATCGGCGCGGCGGTCTGGGGATCGGCTCGGTTGCTCGGCGGCACGGACGGCGGTGGCGCATCCCGGCCATGGGCCTTCACCTGCGGGGCTGAGGTGTACTCCTCCCCAGCGGTTGTCGACGGAGTTGTCTACATCGGCAGCAACGACTCCCACCTGTACGCCATCGATGCCGTGACCGGACGGCTACGGTGGCGCTACCAGGCGGGTGGCTCGGTAACGTCGTCCCCGGTGGTCGCCGCCGGGGTGGTGTACGTCGGGTGCAACGACTTCCACCTGCACGCGGTGAACGCTGAGACCGGCCAGGTGGTGTGGAGGTTCCAGGCGGGTGCCGTGATGCATTCGTCGCCGACGGTGGCTGATGGTGTGGTCTACATCGGCTGCCGGGACCACAACCTCTATGCGGTCGAGGCGGCCACGGGCACTGAGCGCTGGCGTTTCACCGGCGGTGACTGGTTCAATTCTTCCCCCACCGTATACAGCGGTGGGGTTTACGTCGGCTGTCGGGACAAGAACATCTATGCGCTGGACGCCGCCAGCGGACGCCGACGCTGGAGCTTCACCACCGGCAGCACCGTTGACTCCTCGCCCGCGGTGTCGGACGAAACACTGTGGATAGGCGCTGACGACCACAACGTCTACGCCCTGAGCACCGCGACCGGAACATTGAACTGGCAGTTCACGGCGGATAACGGGGTGGTCTCCACGCCGCTTCTGGCCGACCGGGTGGTGTACGTGGGAAGCGATGACGGCCATCTTTACGCGCTGGACGCCAGCACAGGTCGGGACCGTTGGCGGTTTCCCACCGACAATGGCATCCGTTCGTCACCGGCCGTGGCGAACGGTCTGGTCTACGTGGGTAGTCGCGACCGCTGCATCTACGCGGTGGAGACCGTCACAGGGAAACTGCGGTGGCGGTACGTGACTCAGGGGCCGGTCGACGACTCGTCGCCAGCGGTCGCGAATGGCCTGGTCTACGTCGGCAGCCTGGACACCCGCGTCTATGCGTTGAACGCGGTGACCGGTGCTGGGCCGTAAGAGCGTGTTTCGAATTCTGGGTTCGGCCGGACGGAAGATTCAGAACAGGCGCCGGAAGCGCCCGAGGGCAGGGCGGCTGGCTGTGGTCACCCTGCCCGGCGCCGCCGGAGATCGCCGGTCCATCGTGAACCCCGACCCCCGGCGGTGCCCGCCAGCGAAGACAGCGGGACACGTGAGGACGAGGAAGATCAGCGGCTGGAAGTACAGCGGTTGACCAGCGCTTCGGTCGTCGTCGTCACCTCGGTCAGTAACTTCGGCTCGTAGGTGCTGGTGTCGACGCGCAGCCGGAGGAATCCGATCGCGGTCGTGATCCGTTCGAGATCAGGGGCGAACTCGCCCGCGGTCGGGATCTGGTCGTAGAGCTTCTCCTGTGGGGCGATCAGGTCGGTCGCGACCAGTTTGATGCCGTCCGGCTTGTCGTTGCCCTTACGCGCGATGCGGAGGGTGTCGACCAGCCCGGCTGCCGCATCCCGGCAGGTGCCGGCCTGGAAGGTCTCGATCGCCGGCAGCGGTTTGGCGGCTGCGGTCGCGTCGCCACCGCAGCCGGCCGCAAGCCCGGTCACGGCCAACAGGCCCGCCGCCGTTACTGCCATCCGGATCGATGGTGGTGCAGGCATCATCATTGCGGCCCTTCTCCCGCTTTGGTCATTTCCGAGCGTCGGTGTCAGCGTGAGCCGGAGTTCGGCAGCGCCAGGTAGGGGAAAGCGCCCAGGAAGGGTGTGTTGTTGGCGTTCACGGCGTCCCCCAGCCCCTTGACGGCGGCCGGCGCGTTCGGCAGCAGGACGCCTTCAACGGCCTGGATCTCGATATCGACCACGTCGTCGGCCAGCCGCCGGCCGTTCGGGAAGCCGGCCACGTCGCCGCCGACCACGCCGAGCCGGTTCGGGTTTGCCACCGGCGGAATGGACATGTTGAGCCGGAGCTGCTCGGACGGGGCGATGTCCTTAGCGCTGGCGTCGTTGTTCAGCGTCGGCGAGGTGAGGTCGACGCCGAGGTTGCCCTTGCTGATACCGCTGAGGAACACCGCGACCAGGTCGTTACGCGGGGTTTTCGGCGCTGGGATCTTGTAGATGCCCTGGATGAGCCGGGCCAGTTCGGGGTCGGTGACGTAATTCAGGAACTGGGCGTCCCGCGACGGCGTCGAAGCGTTGAACCTGTCCTTCTGGCCGACCGGGACGACCAGCTCGTTCACCAGCGGCGAGCCGAGCCGTGACACCTGCGACCACTGCCCGAAGCTCATCGCGCGGCCGGAGCTGTTCGTCGGGGAGACCATCGTGGTGCTGCGCCGCTGCGTGGTGCTCCACACTCCGATCACCGGGTTGCGGCCCGCGTCGCCCTTGAGCGCCAGCTGTGCGGCCGGCACCTTGAGCGCGACCGAGTTGACGTTGTAGCCGGCGAGGGTGTCCTTGCCGATCTCGGACAGGTTGCCGCCGTAGAGCAGGTCGAACACGCGCAGGTCCAGGAAGAACGGGTCGTCGGCCTGGCCGGCGAACGTCTTGATCCCGCCGGGCAGAGTTTGGGTCGCCTGGTCGCGCAGGGCGGCGTAGTTCGGCATGGATGCCTTACCGACGTTGGATGGTGCCACCGGCACCTTGTCGGCGAGCACTGTGGAGCTGCCCTTTTTAATCATTTCGAGTCGGTAGCTCTGGGTGAAGTTCAGGTCGGGATCGTCCAGGGAGGTGACGACACCGGTGTTGTACAGGAAGGTGTTCGGGTTCTTGTAGGAGTTGGTGAACGTCCACCGGTAGGTGATGTCCGGCTTGGCGTCCCCGTCGTTGTCGATGTTGATGTCGTACTGGGCGTCGTTGGCGAACGGGTAGAAGTTCGGCCCGCCAGCGGGCTCCTCGAACGGTATCCAGTTAGCGATCAGCGTCACCGAATTCTTGTCGTCCGGGCTGACGAACGCGTAGGTGTCGGTGTTGTCGATGGTTGGGTCGGTGCTGACCAGTGGTGCCTCGCGGTGGCTGGACGCCATCGATGCCGCCGGTGTCAGTGCCACGACCGCGCTACCGACACCGAGCGCCACCGCCGCGATGCCCGCGATCCCCGTGAGGCCGCGCCGTGCGGGTCGGCCCCGCGACCCACCGCGGAGGCGAGGTGCCCCGTCGGCGGGATCTGTCTCAATCATGATTTTCCCCTCGGATGATGCAGGGGCCAGCCTGACTGCCGGCCCGCGACATCTCCTTGTTCGTGCGCCGCGGCCGTTCGGATGGGTGTCGGCGACTGGTCGTGTGTCAGAAAGCCGACAGGTTTTCTCCCATCCGGACGTGTGCCCGCCGCGAACAGCCTTGTGCAGGCCGGCACTGGGAGAGGAACCAGATGAGGAAACGACGAGCCGTCACGGCGATCGTGGTGGTGACGGCGGCCGCGGCCGCTCTGCTGGCGGGAGCGGCGTTGATCCCCACTGGCGTGCTCGGGGGCACCGCCGCGCGTCCGCCCGCGCCCCAGGCCAGCGCGGCCGGGGCTCAGGACGTGCCGACCCGGGCGATCGGCGATCTTCAGCGCCACCTGAGCCTCGTTCCCGGTGACTGGCCGGCCTGGGCGGCGCTGGGCACCGCATACGTTGAGCGGGCCAGAGCCACCGGCGACCCGACCTACTACCCGCGTGCCGAGAGCGCGCTTGCCCGGTCGCTGGCCGTCCACCCGGTCGACAACGACGCCGCGCTCGCCGGGCAGGCGGCGTTGGCCGCGGCTCGCCATGATTTTGTCGAGGCGTTGCGGCTCGCGGACGCGGCAACAACGATCAATCCGTTCGGCGCGACCGCCAGCGGGATACGCGCGGACGCCCTCATCGAGCTGGGCCGCTACCCGCAGGCGTGGGAGGCCGTCCAGCACACGGTCGACCTGCGGCCGGATGTCGCCTCGCTGGCCCGGGTGTCCTACGCGTTCGAGCTGCGGGGCGACACCGCGGATGCCCGGGATGCCATGCTGCGCGTGCTCACCGACGCGACCTCCCCGACGGATGCCGCGTTCGCCCTCTTCCACCTCGGTGAGCTCGCGCGGGACAGCGGTGATCTCGACGGCGCCGACGCTGCCTACCGCCGGGGCCTGGAAAAAGATCCATCCTCGACGACGTTGCTCGCCGGGCGGGCCCGAGTGGCCGCGGCCCGCGGCCAGACCGAGAGCGCGCTGGCTGACTACCAGCGCGTGGTGACCCGGATGCCGGCGCCGGCACTGGTCGTCGAATATGGGGAGCTGCTGGAGTCGGTGGGCCGGACTGAGGAGGCACGGACCCAGTACGCACTGGTCCGGACCACCGCTGAGCTGTTCCGCGAGCAGCGGGTGGACGTCGGCGTCGACCTGGCGCTGTTCGAGGCCGACCATGGTGACCCGGCCGCCGCGTACGCGGTCACCGCGGCCCAGCTCAACACCCGGGCCGGGATTTTCGTCCAGGACGCCGACGCCTGGGCGCTGCACCAGCTCGGGCGGGACTCCGAGGCCCTTGCGCACGCCCGTGCCGCGGTTGCGCTCGGTACGCGGCGCGCTCTGCTGCGCTATCACCTCGGCGTGATCGAAGCAGCGCTCGGGCAGCGGGACGCGGCCATGACCGACCTGCGGGCCGCGCTCGCCACGGACCCGTATTTCTCACCGCTGCATGCGCCCCGCGCCCGAACGCTGCTGACCGCCCTTGCTGGTGACCGGTGATGGCGACGAGGCGGCCGGGCCTGCCCACCCGCTGGCGATGGCCGGCCGTCGCGATGATCGCGTTGGCGTTCGCCGTCCTGCCGGCGGGAGCGGCGTCCGCTCATCCGCTGGGCAACTTCACCGTGAACACCAGCAGCGTGCTGCGGGTGCAGCTGGACCAGGTACGTGTCGACGTCATTGTGGATATGGCCGAGATCCCGACCGCCCAGAGCCGCCCGGCGATCGATGCCGCTGGTGCCGAGACCTGGCGGGAGCAGGAGTGTAAGCGCATCGCGGGCCAGGCCGAGCTGACCGCGGACGGCCGGGTCCGCCCGCTCGAGCCAACCGCGGCCACCCTGCGTTTCCCGCCGGGGGCGGGCGGTCTGTCGCTGTTGCGGCTGGTGTGCCGGTACACGGCCGAGACCGGCGACACACCCGCGTCCGTCCGGTACACGCTGCGGGCTTATACAGACCGGGTGGGCTGGCGCGAGACGGTGGCGCTGGGCGATCGGACCACACTCGTGGCCAGCGACGTTCCCGCGCGGTCGCCGAGCGGGCTGCTCGCGTCGTACCCGGCGGACCCACTGGCCAGCCCATCCGACGTCACCAGCGCCACGTTGCGGGTGCGGCCGGGCGGTCCGGCGGCTGTCGACCCCCTTGACGGCCGGGAGAATACCGCGGTGTCCCCAGGTGGCAGCGGCCCTGGCAGGAGCGGGCTCACCGCGCGTTTCACCGAGCTGGCCGGGCGCCGGGCGCTGTCGTTGGGCATGGGCCTGCTGGCGGTCGCGCTGGCGGTCGGGCTCGGGACCGCGCACGCGTTCGCTCCGGGGCACGGCAAAACGGTGATGGCGGCCCGGATCGCCGGCAACCGGGCATCCCGGCGGGAACTTGCCCTGATGGCGCTGGCGGTGACCGTGACCCACACGTTCGGCGTGCTGCTGCTCGGCATGGCGCTGACTGTGTCGACGGACCTTGCGCCGGAACGGTTGTACCCGTGGCTCGGCGTCGCCAGCGGCATGTTGATGGTGAGCCTCGGCGTCACACTCCTGCGCAGCCGGCTCGCGTTTCGCCGGATCAGCCATAAGCATCATGATCATAATGGTGGGCATGCCCATCCGGCCGGAGCCGATGGCCATGCCCATGGTGATGGTCACGACCATGATCACGACCATGCCCATGGTGACATTCATGATCATGCCCATGCTGGCGGTCATCGCCATGACCATGACCATGGTCATACGCACGGTGGCCGCTGGCATTCCCACCCCTCGCCAGTGGGAACGCCGAAACTGCGCGGTCTGCTCGCGATGGGCTTCGCCGGTGGTCTCGTGCCGACTCCGAGCGCGGTCGTCGTGTTGCTGGGCGCTGTCGCGCTCGGCCGTGCCTGGTTCGGTGTGGTGCTGGTGTTCGCCTACGGCGTAGGTATGGCCGTCGCGCTGGTCGGTATCGGCGTTCTGCTGGACCGGGCGCATCGGCCTCTGCTGCGGCGAGCCAGCAGCGCCGCTCCCCGGTTCACCGCGGTGGCCACCAGATGGGCACCGGTGGCCACCGCGGGTGTCATCGTCGTGGCTGGAGCGATCATTGTGCTGCGTGCGGGGGCTCAGTTCGGCGTCTGAGCAGCCGTCCGGGGGCCGCCGCCGTGGGCCTGCCGACCGCTCCGGCCGCTCCGGCGGCCGGTTCGCAACGGGTGGCGTGCCGCCGGCCGGGGCCGACCCACCGCGTGTGATCGCTGCCTGGCCGCCGTGCCAGTTGGCCGGGAGACGGGCGCGGCCGGCGATCGACGTCCAGTACGCCGCGTGCAGCGTGCAGCGTGCAGCGCGCAGCGGGCGGTACCGGGCGGGAGTAGCCTCCGGGTGCCATGACCGGCAGTTGGGGCGAGGACGGGCAGTGGGCATCGACACCGCGGACAGACTGGCGCTGCACGAGATCGCGGCGCGCTACGGAGACCTCATCGACGCCCGGGACTGGCCAGGGCTCGCGCACGTCTTCGCCGCGGACGCGGTGTTCGACCTGCGCGACGTCGGCGATGGGCAACTGGAGGGCCTGGACGCCATCCGGCGCTTCATGGCCGGCTCGGAGCATCCGCTCGCCCATCACATCACCAACATCTACGTGACCGAGGACGGCGGTGAGCCGGTACTGCACAGCCGGGTCATTGGCATCCTGCACGATCGGCGGGCCGGGTCCGGGCGGTACACCGACACGGTCGTCCGCACCCCGGCCGGGTGGCGCATCCAGCACCGGGTCTTCCACCTGCACCGCCGGCCGTCGGCCGAGCCCGGGTCACCGGCCGCGGGCGGCTGACAGGCGGGCGAGGTCCGCGGGCGTATCGATGTCGTCGGGGCAGCCGGTATCGTCGCACGCCACCATGACCACCCGGTCGGGGTTGGCGCGCAGCCAGGCACGTGCGCCCATGTCGCCACGGGCATGAGCGCATACCTCGGTCCAGGTTTCGCGTCGTAACAGAACGGGATTGCGTGGCTGCCCGTTATAGGTGGCGACCGCTGCGGCCGCGCCGGCCGCGTGGGCGGTGATCAGCCGGCGCACGGCCTCCGCGCCGATCAGGGGCTGGTCGACGAGCGTGATGACCACCGCGTCGAGGCTGGTGCCCGCAACCGCGCCGAGCCCACGCCGCAGTGACGCGCCCATGCCCTCGGCCCAGTCCGGAGTTGGAAGGACCTGTGCCGTGGGCAGATTCGCCGCCCTGGCCACCTCGGCCGCGTGTGCTCCGAGCACCACGAATATCGGTGTACAGCCGCCCCGTGCGACCAGCCGGACTGACCGCTCGACCAGCGCCTCACCGTCCAGCATGGCCAGGGCCTTGGGGCTGCCGAAGCGGCGGCCGGCTCCGGCGGCGAGCACGAGGCCACCCACGCGGCCTGTCATGTTGCCGCCATGCATGGCAGCGTACGCTATCGCGACTGTTATTCATTTGATGAAATTTTATTGATGATGCAGATGATTATATTTCAATAACCTTAGGGTGTCATTTTCTGGATCACATCGCCGAATTCGTCCGCTCACTATATGGTCAGGAACGGTGAAAAGGTCCCTGATTAGTGCGTTTCCGCGCGACGTCACGCGGGAGGTTCCTGTGCCCGGCCAGCCTGGTTCGGCGCCGGTCGCCTTCCTCAGCTATGCCGATGCGGACCATGCGCGTCACGGTGCGTCCCTCGGGGAACTCGCGGCGGCACTCGAGGAGGATATTCGAACCCGAACGGGCCACGCCGCGTTCCGGGTTCTCCACGATCGTCGGGATGATCGCTGGGATGAGTTGTGGAACGAGCGGATCGCCGGCACCGCGGACCCCGCGAGCGCCGCGGCCATCCTCATCGCGGTCATGACTCCCGCTTTTTTCCGGAACGCCCAGTGCCGGCATGAGCTGGAACGTTTCCTTCAGCTCGAACGGCAGCTGGCCCGTCCCGACCTCGTCGTCGCGGTCCGGTGGTCGAAGGACCTCGACCTGATCGCGGGTGGTACGACCGACCTGTTGGCGCGGGCGGTAGCTCATCGGGTGTCCATGCACTGGCCGCTGCCGGACGGCGAGCCACCGGTGGCGGTGTCGGTCGGGCGCTGGGCGGCGGACCTCGCCGGCCGTATCAGCGCGCCATTGGACGCCCTCGTCCGCCCGGCGATTCTTTGGCCGGACGGTATCGCGCGGTACGCGGGTGCCGCACAGCACGATGATGATATTTCGTATGAGGAAATCGTGCGGCATAATGACATCGCGCGGCACGAAGAGGCCGTGCGGAACGGCAGCGGGCTCGCGCGGCACGGCGATGTCGTGCAGGTGCCGCGACAGCTTCAGCCGGGGCAGACCATGCCGTTGCCGATCCAGCCACGGCTGCCGCGGGGAGCGGCCGCGTCGGCTCCGACGCCGCCCGCTGATGCGAGGGCCACCGGCGTGGCGGTGACCCCGTTGGTACCGCGGCGGCTGTCGTCACAGCCACAGCCACAGCGGCCGTCACAGCCACCGCTCCGGCTGTCGGGCGGTGAACGCGGTACCGGCCGTTCCGTTCGCTACCGTCCGATCGTGACGTCTCAGGACCTCAGCACGAAGGCGTTCAGCGCGACCCGGCTGCACGACGGTTACACGATGGTCGGTGTTGACGCCTTCCTCGATCGGGCCGCCGCGGAGCTGCACCGCCTGCACGCCCTTGTCCGATCTGTCGAGAGCGGGTACCGGCCGGATCCACGTGAACTCGTCCTGCTCGTAACGCCCGCGGAGATCAGCGCGACGACCTTCAATCCGGCGAAATTTCTCAGTGGCTACCGCGAACAGGAGGTGGATGACTTCCTCGGCGTCGTCGCGCGGGAGTTCGCAAACCTCCAGAAGTTCGTGTCCGTGGTTTCGGACGCTGACCGGCCGGGCGACCGCGGTGTTTCCTATCATCCTGGTATAACCGGTCCGGAGGTGGCGGGTAAGTCATTCACCCGGACGCGGCTGTGCGTTGGTTACAAGGCTGATCAGGTGGATGAGTTCCTCGACCGAGTAGCCCAGGAACTAGCTGACCTGCACGCTCTGGCGAAATCCTCCCCGGGTAGCCGGAAGCGGGATTCTGATTCGTTTCGTTCGCGTCTCACGCCAGCCGACATCAGTGCCGTAAAATTCGATACCACCTGGCTTTCCGGTGGGTATCGGGAATACGAAGTCGACGATTTTCTCGACTTTCTTGAGCGCGAGCTCGCCCGCATCCATGAACATCTGATGTTTGGCTCGGACTGAGTGCCGGTGCGGTAGCGGTGATTGATCGCCCCGCTTATCCTGCATTCTCGA
>NZ_CAKJTR010000119.1:12899-15775 GCF_917627355.1 Protofrankia sp. Cj3
CGGCGTTTGCGGGCGGTCAGAGCTTCCGGGCGATCGTCAGGCCGTCCGAGACCGCCAGCAGCACGGCCTGAACACGATCATCGGTGGTCACCGCCTGGTTGAATGCCCGGATCGCCTGGACGTTCGCCTGCTGGTTCGTCTCATCCAGGACGTTGCCGCCTTGCAGCACGTTGTCGGCGACGATCAGTCCACCCGTGCGCATCCGGGGAACCAGCAGGTCGAAGTAGGCCTGGTAGGAGGTTTTGTCCGCATCGACAAAGGCGATGCCGTAGGTGGGCTCGGCGGGCAGCGCGGCGATGGTGGCCGCGGCCGGGCCGAGCCGTAGTTCGATCCGGTCGTCGAGGCCGGAGCGTGTCCAGTACGCACGCGCGAGCGAGGTCCATTCCTCGCTCGCGTCGCAACAGAGCAACTGCCCGTCCGCGGGCAGGCCACGGGCGATACATATCGACGAGTATCCGGTGAACGTGCCGATTTCGATCGCTCTGCGTGTGCCCGTACTGGCCGTCAGAATAGTCAGCAGCGTGCCGAGTTCGGCTCCGATCCGCATGTGGGAGACCTCGCTGAACCGCCGCCGTGTCTCCTCGGCGAGTTCGGTGAGAAGCTCATCCGGCGGTGAGCTGTGGGCTACGACGTAGGGCTGGATACCGTGTGCGAGGATCGGTGAGTCAGTTGCACGATCAAAATTAGACATACAGGTATGCTACTAGCCTGTTCTGGCTCCATCTCGGGCCGCTGATCGACCCACGTGCGAACCTGGCCGTTTGATGGTCGAGAAACGTGGAGCAACCGGCAACAGGGGAAACGGCATCGCGGGGTTGTCGCGGGGCTGGGGCACGCGCCTTGTGTCATCGCCCCCTATCCATCATCCCTATCCATCGCCGCGCGACGCATGGGTACCCTGGCTCGTCGGTCGCCACCCGCCACCTTCGGTGACCCCCGCGCCGTCTCGCGATCCAGCCGCCCCAAGCCTGTTTCTTGATTCATGCTCTATTGCCGAGCATTCTTAGCGGCTCCGGCAATAGGGCGTTCGAGCAGTGAGCGGCTCATCCGCGCCCGATCCGGCAAGGCGGCGGAGGAAGGCGCCCTGGTGTTGGGCACCGACTGACGACAACGCGGCCGGGCGGGATGCGGGAAGCCACGAGCCGGCTAGTCCTATTCTCGGGCGCCCTAAGTAGCAAGATCGTTACTTTTGGTATGAAAAGCGTTGGCAACGGTATGCCGGGAACGTACGTCACCGGATGGCGGTTTGACAGCTCCCCGCGTTGGGCGGCAGGCTTGCGGTGCGGCACCTCGTTCGGTGAGGCGTCTGCACGGACACAGGCCACTGACCCCGAACGTCGAGAGACGCCCCGGGTCAGGACAGCTCTCCCCGAGCTAAGGGGTGGGCCCAGGTGGCTTCCTGGTTGGGATTACGCCGTGCAGTGCCAAAGCTCTGACGAGGAGGGGTGTTCCGCACGTGGCCCCGTTCTGAACGGGCTCGGTTCGTGCGATCACTGCCTGTGCGTGTGAACTGAACTGTGCCTACGGGCGCCCGGTCGTGAGAGGAGGTGGCGGGATGAGTCCCGGCCATAGTCCGCGTCTGTCCTGGGCTGGCTCGGCGACCCCCGCCGCCTGAGCCCGGCCCCTTCCGATACGAGGATTTCACCGCTGGACGCGAACGCAGCGGACTAGGCAACGCGGGTGGACTGGGCAACGCGGGTGGACTGGAGCCTGGGCCCGACTCATGGGTTGCTTCGGTAGGCGCGCTGGATCAACGAGTGCTCCGGCACCATGCTGCCTACGGGCGCGGCCCTCAAGCCCCTCGAGGAGCTGGCGTGATGACCGTGATGGAGAACGCGTTCTACACCGAGGGCCGGCGTTTCGCGCAACCGAACTCGCTCGGTGAGACCTACCAACTGCTGCGTGAGCGCTATGACGAACACAAGCAGGACCTCGCATGGATCGGCCTGGTCCGCCCGGACCAGCGGGAGATCGCCTCGATCGCGAGCGAGTTCGACCTGCATGAGCTCGCGGTCGAGGATGCCGTGCAGGCGCACCAGCGACCGAAGCTGGAGCGGTACGGGAAAACCCTCTTCGTGGTGCTGCGGGCGGCGCGTTACAACGACATGCGGGAGGAGGTCGAGTTCTCTGAGCTGCATGTCTTCATCGGAGACGATTTTGTAATTACTGTGCGTCATGGTGATGCCCCGGATCTACCGAGGGTTCGGCAGCGGATGGAGTCCGATCCAGGGCTGCTCGCCAGAGGACCGGAGGCGGTGCTGTACGCGATTCTCGACCGGGTCGTGGACGACTACGCGCCGGTGGTGGCGGGGCTGGAGAACGACATCGACGAGATCGAGACCGAGGTGTTCCGGGGGGAGCCCGAGGTGAGCCGGCGCATCTACGAGCTGTCTCGGGAGGTCATCGAGTTCCAGCGGGCTACCAAGCCGTTGCTCGGGATGCTGGAGGCGTTGGCGGCCGGGTTCGTCAAGTACGGCGTGGACGCCGAGCTGCAACAGTACCTGCGCGACGTTTCCGATCATGTTGTCCAGGTGGTGGAGCGGATCGAGGGCTTCCGCCAGCTGTTGCAGAACATCCTCACGGTGAACGCGGCCCTGGTCGGGCAGCGGCAGAACGAGGAAATGAAAATTTTGACAGAGGCGAGCCTGGAACAGAACGAGGAAGTCAAAAAGATCTCCGCATGGGCGGCGATCCTGTTCGCTCCGACACTGGTCGGCACTGTGTACGGGATGAACTTCGACGGCATGCCGGAACTGCGCTGGGCGTACGGCTATCCGTTCGCGATGGCGCTCATGCTCGCCGTCTGCGTCACGCTCTTCATGGTCTTCCGGAACCGGCGATGGCTGTGACCACACCGGCACAGCCGATCCTGGCTG
>NZ_CAKJTR010000120.1:0-7553 GCF_917627355.1 Protofrankia sp. Cj3
TCTGGCGCCGGCAGACCCTGGACGAACTTCCGGCGGCGAACACTTAGCTCCATACGCAGCCCAAAACAATTTGTGACAAACGACACATCAACACACAAGCGATCCACTGCGGAGCAGCACGGAGCAGCATGGACCACCACGGGAGCCGAAGCTCCCGGCGTCTCGACGTGGAAGTCTCACCCGGTGGTGAGCAGCCGCTCAGGGGTCACGCGAATGACCACCCGGACCGCGTCCGGCCCGTCCCACTGATAGGTCTCGTCACCGGTGTATTTCACCGCGAGAGCGTCGATAAGCTCGCGGCCGCCCTCTTCGGTCAGGGTTGCCCGGCCGCGGATCTCGACGTATCCGTAGGGATCCCGCTGGTCGAGAAACATGATCCCCACCCGCGGATCTCGCGCGATATCACGCTCCTTGGCGCGGCCCCGGACCGTGGACAACAACAGGTCATCGCCATCGCGTGCGACCCACAGCACTGTCATCCGCGGAGACCCGTCGGGACGGATCGTTGCGAGCGTCACGTAGATCGCGGCATCCGCAAGATCCTTTACCTTTTCGGGTAGATATAGCGACATCAAGCTCCTCCGCCGGGTCCCGTCGCGTTCTCAGCCTCTCATTCGCGGTGGCAGTCAGCAGCTCTCATGCCAACCAGGCATGATCAACCATGTGGATGGGACACACTGATCAGCCGCGGGCAACCAATGCGGTGGCGATCGCCGCGAGGCCTTCACCGCGCCCAGTAAGCCCAAGACCGTCAGTGGTGGTTGCGGACAGGCTCACCGGCGCGCCGACCGCGGCCGTCAGGGTTTCCTCGGCCTCGGCGCGCCGTGCGGCCATCCGGGGCCGGTTCCCCACAATCTGCACGGCGACGTTCCCGATCGTCCAGCCCGCCTCAGCCAGCAACCTCGCCGTTTCGGTGAGCAGGGTGACCCCTGCCGCCCCGGCCCATTCCGGCCGGCCGGTGCCGAAGATCGAACCTAGATCGCCGAGTCCGGACGCGGTCAGCAACGCGTCACAGGACGCGTGCGCCGCGACATCACCATCCGAATGCCCGGCAAGGCCGGTTTCGTCCGGCCAGAAAATACCCGCCACCCAGCACGGGCGGCCGGCCGCGAACGGGTGGACGTCCACGCCGACACCCACTCGGGGAAGTCCGGCCAGCGACAACTTCCTCACCTCACAGGAACACTATCGGCACCCTCGTGCGACGCGCTGGCCGCGGCTGCGCACCGGCAGGCAGCGCCACGCTGGTCGGGCGGTACGGAACCCCGAATCCGGCCAGAACCCCCGGGGCATACAACTATGATTTTTTTCGCGCGCCCGGAACCGCGGGGATCAGTCGGCCAAAAATCAAACGATTACGTCTCTTTCCGTGCGCCCAGCGGCCCGAGGGTCTAGCCACGACGCGCAAGCAGCGCCTCGGCAAAAAGCAGATCGACCGGTCGGGTCACTTTGAAAGCCTCCTGAGCACCGGGAACAGTTGTCACGGGGACGCCGAGCGCCTCAACCAGCCCCGCATCGTCCGTAATCGCCACCCCGTCCGCTGTCCCGCCGAACCGATAGGCCTCGTCCAGCACATCCCTACGGAATCCCTGTGGTGTCTGCACAGCGCGCAGAACATCACGCGGAAGCGTCCGCGCAACCCGGCCCGCTCCATCAACCTGCTTGATCGTATCGTTTATCGCGAGTACGGGGATCACCGCTGGCGCCCCACTCAGCACCGCGGCGGCGACCGCATCAACAAGCGCGGGGGGCGTCAATGGACGAGCCGCGTCGTGCACCAGGACCACCCCCACCGTCTCATCAAGAACGGAGATGGCTGCCCGCACGGAATCGATGCGCTCCGCGCCACCGGCAATCACATGTACGTCAGGCCCGAGCAGGGCGACAAATGTTTCCAGCTCCGTGGCCGGAGCGGCGACGACCACCTGGTTCACCAAGGTCGCGGACAGCAATGAATCAACCGCATGCTGCACGAGGGTACGACCGGCCAAGCCACGAAGCGCCTTGGGTATGGCACCACCAAGACGTTCGCCGCGGCCGGCTGCCGGAACGACCGCGGCTACACGGTCAGACATACGCATTACGTGTCAAAAGGACTGGGGACGTCTGGATATCCGCGTTACCTGCCGCCGGCTAACCTGCCAAGACCTCGTCGAGCATGGCCTCGGCTTTGTCCTCATTTGTGCCTTCCGCGAGCGCGAGCTCACTGACCAAGATTTGTCGCGCTTTGCTCAGCATGCGCTTCTCACCTGCGGACAGCCCCCTTTCGCGATCACGACGCCAGAGGTCGCGAACCACCTCAGCAACCTTGTTCACATCGCCGGACGCGAGCTTTTCAAGATTTGCCTTGTACCGCCGTGACCAGTTGGTTGGCTCCTCGGTGTGCGGAGCCCGTAGAACCTCGAATACGCGCTCGAGACCGTCCTGACCGACCACGTCACGGACGCCGACCATCGCAACGTTGTCCGCTGGGACGCGCACAGTCAGGTCACCCTGAGCAACCTTGAGTACGAGATAGAGCCTTTCCTCGCCCTTGATGACGCGTGTTTCAATCGCGTCGATGAGAGCAGCACCATGATGTGGGTAAACAACGGTCTCGCCGACTTGGAACGCCATGTGTCAAGTGCCCCTTCCGCCTTCACCAGAGTAACACGCATGCATCGACCCAGGTCAGACGCATGCTTGTAAGGCAGGCCGCGGCTGGCCCGCCTAGGCGCCTCGGTGACGTGCCGCCAAGGGGTCCGCGACGCTCCGGACCAGGCGAAACAGGCAAAGGCCGCCGACGCGGGCAGCCTACCCCGATGTCCTTACTGTGCCTCTCGCTACCCCCATGACACCGATGACCTACGTGGACCGCCGGCAGCGCCGTGCTCTCGTGGCGTACGGCTGCCGTTCCAGCACGCCCGATCCATGACTTCACCCAAGCTCGCTCGGACCTTCGTCCACGCGGAAGGAACCACGATCGCGCGACCTTTGGTCACTAGTCTTCCTATACCACCCGGCAGATGGGCCGTCCATCGGCCACGATGGACAGGTGCACCTCACACCGCCGCCGCCCGCCTCCGGGGACGACGAGGGCAACGGGCCCGGCCGTGACGACCATCATTCCCGCCCCCGGAACGGGCACCGTGACGACGTCCCGGACGACATCCCGGACGACATCCACATCCCGGACGACATCAGCGAGCTGGCCGACGACGTCGCCGCCTACCACGCCGAACTACAGTCGCTGCGGCGCCGGGAGCTCATCGGCAAGATTCTTCCAGGCCTGCGCCCCGCACCGGCCGACCGACCGGCTCACCGGTCACGCCCCGCCCCAAGTGTGATCATCGCGGTACTTCTCATAATCATCAGCGCGCTCGGCGCCATGGTGCCGCTCGTCCTCGCTCATCCGCGCCCGCCCGCGCCCGCCCGCCCGCTCCCGCTCGCGACCACAACCGCGCAGCTGGGCACCGTCGGGAGCGTGCTGCCCGACATCACGCTCCGCGCCGCGCACGGGTCGCGCATCGCTTCCGATCTTCGACCGGCGCTGATCGTGCTGCTGCCAACGGCCTGCGACTGCGCGAAAGCCGTCCACGACATCGTGGGCCAAGCCCATGAGGGCAACCCGGTGCCGACCTATCTGCTCGCCCCGGGAGCGGACAGCCCAGCTCTGAATGAGCTCACCCGTGCGCCCGAGGCCGCGGGCGGGCGGGCCCTCGGCTTCGGCGACCCGGACGGATCCCTTGCCCGCCTGGTCGGTGCGGATCCCCAACAGCCGACGCTGCTCCTTGTCGCCGCGGACGGCCGGCTGGTACAGCCACCTCGCGTCTTCGCTCCCGGCGACCGCCTGGAGGGCTGGCTCGGAGCCCTTCCGCTCCGCTGACCGAGCACCGCTCCGCCGACCGAGCGGCACCAGGTGATCATTATCACGGACCACCGGCCGCCACGCGCAGAGTCCGGGCTCGTGCCGCCGCCGCTGCACTAGGCTGTGCTCCGCGGTCGAACCCGTCGGGTATGTGAGTCTTCGGGTGGAGCCAGCCACAAGCCGTCCGCCAGTCCGGCGGCAGGGTCAATCAGTGCCGACAAGATGACCGTCGGTACCGCACGGAGGAGCAGCCGAGCCGTGAGCCACCGTCCGGGTGTGCGTACCGCGACCATCTCGCTGTTCGCCGCCGCATCGCTGATCGGCACGGTCGCACTTACATCGTGTGCGGCAGGTAATGACGCGGTGACGGCGCAGGCGCGCACGACGACGAACACCGTCTCCGGTGCCATCGGCACCATCTCATTGCGTAATATCTACGTGGCCGGACCAGCGGCCTCAGGCGAGAAGGCCCAGGTCGTGTCCGCGTTCTTCAACGGCGGAGCCGAGGAGGACCAGATCGTTCAGGTCGCGTCGCCGGCGGCGACCGGCGGCCAAGCCCCGAAGAGAGCCATCCTCGAACCAGGCGGTAGCAACATCTATATCGCCGACGGTAATGCTCCCACGCTGACCGGGCTGAACCGCGACCTGCTCGTCGGGCAGGCGATCGCGGTCACGTTCACCTTTGCCAAGGCCGGCAGCATCACCCTCGCCGTCCCGGTGGAACCACCCGCTCCGGGAGCGTCCGCACCGCCAGCGACATCGCTCCCGACGCCGTCCGCGCGATCGGTGACCAGCAGTCCGACCGCTTCCGTTCCCGCTTCCGCGACCAGTAGCCCGACCGCCGGCACGACGCACCCGGCCGGCGCCACCGGCTGATCGTCCGGCAGCCGGAGAACACGCGATCGGCCACCGGCCAGCGCTGTTCGGTCACTGCCGGCGATGCCGGTCCGGCTGACGTCGGCCGACTGACATCGTCGGCAGCCTGACAGGGCCGCTCGGCAACTGCCCCATGGTGGTTGTCGGACCGTCCCGATACGGTGCGGGCCATGTCATCCCGGCCTCCCGTTCCCCGTCCGAACGCATCGGGCACGTCCTCCCGAGCGGCATCGGGCGGTTTCCGGTGCAGTGGGTGCGGTACGGAGTCGGTCAAATGGGCAGGCCGGTGCCCACGCTGCAACACCTGGGGGACGATCGAGGCCCAGGCTCCCGCGGTCCGCTCAACCCACCGGTCGGGCGGGCGTGGCCTCGCCCGGTCGACCGCGACGATCACGGCCCCTGCCTGCCCCATGTCCGCGGTTGACATCACGACGGCTCGCAGCCGGCCCACCGGGGTCACCGAACTCGATCGAGTACTCGGTGGCGGCCTCGTTCCCGGAGCAGTCGTCCTGCTGGCCGGGGAGCCGGGTGTCGGTAAGTCCACGTTGCTGCTTGAGGTCGCGGCGCGCAGTGCCGCATCGGGCGCTCGGGCGCTCGTGGTCACCGGTGAGGAGTCAACGGCTCAGGTCCGGCTGCGCGCCGGGCGGACGGGAGCGGTACACCCCGATCTGTGGGTCGCCGCGGAGACCGACCTGGAGGCTCTGCTCACCCACGTCGACGAAGTTCGTCCCGAACTTTTGGTGGTCGACTCGGTACAGACCATCACCACCGCCACCGCTGAGGGGGCAGCCGGCGGGGTCACACAGGTCCGCGAGGTCACCGCGGCACTGATCCGCGCGGCAAAGGCGCTGAACATGGCATGTGTGATCGTCGGCCACGTGACCAAGGATGGCGCGGTCGCCGGACCGCGGCTGCTGGAACACCTGGTTGATGTCGTTTTGCACTTCGAAGGCGAGCGGCATTCGTCACTACGCCTGGTCCGGGCGAGCAAGAACCGTTTCGGCCCCTCCGACGAGGTCGGCTGCTTCGAGATGGGCGACGGTGGTATCCGCGGCATCGCGGATCCGAGCGGGCTGTTCCTGTCCCGCTGGCATGACGGCGGACCCGTGGACGGCGTCGCCGGCACCTGCGTGACGGTCACGGTCGAAGGCCGCCGTCCGCTGGTTGCTGAGGTACAGACGCTGGTGGCAAGCTGCACGGCGGCAGTGCCGCGACGGGCCGTTTCCGGGCTGGACTCGGCCAGAGTGGCAATGATACTCGCTGTCGTTGAGCGCCGTGGCCGGCTCCAACTTGGCAGATCGGACGTGTACGCGGCTACCGTCGGTGGGGTCCGGCTAGCCGAGCCGGCCGCCGATCTCGCCGTCGCGCTGGCCACGATCAGCCATTGAGGACCGCCCCATTCCCGCGAACCTCATCGCTGTCGGCGAGGTGGGCCTGGCCGGCGAGGTCCGGTCGGTGGGCGCGGTCCGCCGGCGTCTGACGGCCGCGTCCCGGCTCGGTTTCCGATGGGCCCTCGTCCCCCCGGACGCGGGTCCGGCGCCCGAGGGCATGACAACGATCGAAGTGTGCGACCTGAACAGCGCAATACAGCATATGTATGGTGATAATAAATGAAAATCACAGTGACCAAAAATTTAACTACAAAATCATATTCAACTACAATGCCATGGGAACGGCATGGCAAAGCAGCCCGCCCGATACCATCACCACGGCGGAACGCCGAGATACCGAGGGAGCCAGATGGCAGGACCACCCGGGGATGACACCTTCCGGGCGACACTGGCCGCTGTCGCCCCAGGAACCCCATTCCGGGATGGGCTTGAGCGCATCCTCCGCGGCCATACCGGCGGCCTGATCGTTCTTGGGCACGACAAGGCGGTCGAGGGCATCTGTACCGGTGGCTTCGAGCTCGACGTCGAGTTCTCCGCCACCCGGTTGCGCGAGCTCGCGAAGATGGACGGCGCGATCGTCCTGTCGTCGGACCTGCAACGAATCGTACGGGCAGCCGTGCACCTGGTGCCTGACCCGACCATCTTCACCGAGGAGTCCGGTACCCGGCACCGCACGGCCGAACGGGTGGCCAAGCAGAGCGGGTATCCGGTGATCTCGGTCAGCCAGTCGATGCGGATCATCGCGCTGTACGTGGCCAGCCGGCGCTACGTCCTCGATGACTCAGCCGCCATCCTGTCCCGGGCCAACCAGGCGCTGGCGACTCTGGAACGCTACAAGATGCGGCTGGACGAGGTTGCCGGCACGCTGTCCGCCCTGGAAATCGAAGATCTCGTCACCGTCCGCGACGCGATATCCGTCAGCCAACGCCTGGAAATGGTTCGGCGGATCGCCGACGAGATCGAAGGTTACGTCGTCGAACTCGGTACCGACGGCCGGCTGCTGTCCCTCCAGCTCGAGGAGCTGATGGCAGGGGTGGAAACCGAACGGGAACTCACCGTCCGCGATTATCTGCCCTCCGGAGGCAAGGTGGGCACCGCCGCCGAGATTCTCGCCCGGCTCTCCGCGATGTCACCGACCGATTTGTTGGATCTGACCGTGCTCGCCCGCGCGCTCGGCTTCCCTGGGGGCGCGGATGTACTCGACGGCCAGATCAGTCCCCGCGGGTATCGGATGCTGGCCAAGGTGCCACGACTGCCCCGGACGGTCGTGGACCGGCTCGTCGACCACTTCGGCACCCTGCAGAAACTGCTTGCGGCCGGCGTGGACGACCTGCAGACCGTCGAGGGTATCGGCGCCGCGCGCGCCAGAGCCGTTCGTGAGGGGCTGTCCAGGCTCGCCGAGTCCAGCATCCTCGAACGCTACGTCTAACCCCAAATTT
>NZ_CAKJTR010000120.1:7874-10471 GCF_917627355.1 Protofrankia sp. Cj3
CCGCTCCGCGAAAATTTGGGGACCCACACCCCATGAAGCCCCGGGTTCAGGGTGTGGCTGATCATCGAAACGAGCTCATGCCAGGATGGTGGTGATGACATCCTTCACAGTCGGTTCCCCTGTCCCGGAAACAGCAGCCGCACCGCCCGCGCTCGCGGACGCCGTCCTTGACTGGTACGGAGTGTGCGCCCGGGATCTTCCCTGGCGAGACCCGCGAGTGAGCCCGTGGGCGGTCCTCGTCAGCGAGATTATGCTTCAGCAGACACCGGTGAACCGGGTCCTGCCCGTGTGGCGCGCATGGACCGACCGCTGGCCGACCGCGTCCGCGCTTGCCGCCGAGCCAGCCGGCGAGGCCGTACGGATGTGGGGGCGGCTCGGCTACCCGCGGCGGGCGTTGCGGCTGCATCAGACCGCCGTCGCCATCACGGAACTACACGGTGGAGCGATCCCCGACAGCGTGAACGAACTACTGCGGCTGCCAGGAGTCGGTACCTACACCGCTCGGGCAGTTGCCGCGTTCGCCTTCCAGCAGCGTCACGCTGTGATCGATGTCAATGTCCGGCGGTTTGTCAGCCGTGCGGTCGGTGGCCACGATGACCAGCGGACGGCGACATCACGCCGGGACCTGCAACTGGTCGAGTCGCTCCTACCTATCGACCCGCGGATGGCAGCCCGGGCCAGCGCGGCGTTCATGGAACTCGGCGCGCTGGTCTGTACCGCGCGGACGCCCCACTGCGCTGCCTGCCCGGTGGCGGAAGAATGCGGATGGCACCAGGCGGGCAACCCGCCCGCGGATTCCCCGCCCCGGCGTCCGCAGGGTTATGCCGGGACCGACCGACAGGTACGCGGACGCCTGCTCGCGGTGCTGCGCGAGGCGCCAGGGCCGGTACACCGCGAGCTCCTCGACGCGGTGTGGGACGAGCCGGTACAACGCGAGCGAGCGCTGAGCGGACTACTGGACGACGGTCTCGCGATCCTGATCGCGCCAGGTGTGTACGCGCTGCCCGGACATCCCGCGATCGATTCCTGAGCTATCCGCGCACCGAGGTACCTGCGCACGCGGCTCGAGGGGAACACCGAAACCGCCGTGGGGCTGGGGCATGCGCCTCACCGCATCGCGACGCATCCGCCTGGCATCCAGGCATGCCTCGAACACTTCCGGCGGCAGCCACTTGACCAAGAAAAGCAATAAATAAATCAGCTTGGCTGCAAAAGAAGCTGACGACCAAATATTGCAGGGTGCGGAAAATACCTCTACCCCCGACCGCACCAGCCGCCAGATATTTGCTATAAAGCAATATCGATGCTGTCGCATGCCCGAAAGCCCCTGGGGATGCCGATGGCTATTTGATCGTGAAGTCACAGTACGGACGCGCAGTGATCTCACGGACATGCTTCACGTCACCCATGGCCCATAGCGGCGGGCGGTGGGTAGGAAAGGGCGCCAATGCGACAACGTGGAGCTGCCGTGAACGGCTCGCCAAAAGGACCACATAGTCGTCCGCAAACGCATCGATCAAAGTTGCTAGGTTCTCATCGAGGAGGCCCGAAAATGGACACCGACGGCGACCTTGTACCCGAACCCCGAGGCGTACCCAACACGACACCGACCTCACTTGCCGAGGTAGTGACCGTCCAACACGGCCCGGTCGTCGAGCATGAGCTCATCCTCGCGGCCGGTGCCACCGCGGCCGACCTGACCGCGGCCATGATCCTGGTACCGGCACAGGCCGCCCTGATCAGCTTCCACGGGGACGTCGACCTGTCGCTGATCTTTCGCGAAATGCCAGGCGACAGTGGCACCACGCCATACCCGACCTGACCCCGGCGGCGCTCCGCTCACAGCGGCGATCCTCGCCAGCAACCATCTGGACGCGGCTCCCTGATCGAACGACGACTCCCGCAACACGCCGTACCGGTTAGCCGCGTCATTCCAGGGTAATCCGAAGATCAGGATTATCACAACCAAGGGCCACTCCGATGGATGTTGATCCGGTCAAAGATCTGTCGGACGGTCCCGCACCGGCCTGTGCCCAAGGATGCTGGGAGGACGCTCGTGGACGAGAATCCAAATTCGATCAATACTGACATCGAGGCAACCAGAACACGGCTTGCCGAAGAGCTCACCGCGCTGTCCGAGAAGATGAGTCCCACAAAGGCGGCAGGACGCACCGTCGAGGATGCCAAGATCGCCATAGCCCATACCTGGGAACGGATGGCCACCGGCGCGGCAGACGCCCGGGTGCGGCTTGCCGGGGCAACCGAGGACCTCGCGCCCAGGGCCTCGGCGACAGCCCAGAAGGCGAAGGACAGCGCGGGCCGGGCGGTGCACCGGGTCGGGCAAAATCCGCACTTTGCGGGAAACGCGCAACATGTGCGGGACGCCGCCAGCCAGACGGCGGCGAAGGTCAGCCATAACCCGCGCGTGACCGCAACAGCCGAGAAGGTGCGGGAATCCACAGTTCGCCCAGCGCGGACCATGCAGGCCGTGCGCCAGCAAGCCGTCAACAGCCCTCGCGCCACCCGTGCCACGGCAGCCGCCATGACCGGCGTAATGATGGCAGCTGTGCTGGTCATCATCGTCCGCGGCAGACGCT
>NZ_CAKJTR010000120.1:10902-14717 GCF_917627355.1 Protofrankia sp. Cj3
TCGATGGCGTAGGCCGCCGGCGGAAGAGGATGCCACCGGCCTACGCCATCGGACCGCGGTCGTGTATGTGCGGCTACCGGGAAGCGGACCCGGTCACCAGGACTCGGCCACGGCGCCCTGAGGATCTCTGACCTTCTGAGCGTCGCCGGCATCACGGGCTCCGTCAGCGGCAGGTGCTGCCGTGGGCCGCGGGATCTCGGCAATCACCACCCGGTCCCGTCCCCGTGCCTTGGCGGAGTACAGAGCGCCGTCCGCCATTGCGACCAGCTCGCCCTGGCTCGACACGTGCGTCGGAAAGGCGCAGGCCCCCACCGACACAGTGGCGAAGATCAAGGTGTTGGCATCCAGGGCGATAGGGCTCCCTGCCACCCGGGCACGCAGCCGTTCAGCGAGCGCTCCCAGCTCGCTCAAGTCGACATTGGACGCCAACAACGCAAATTCCTCACCGCCATAGCGGGCAAGCACATCGCCTGGGCGAGTCGCTGCGCGTAGCCGAGCGCCGATCTCGGCAAGCACCCTGTCACCCCCGGGATGACCATGATGATCATTTATTTCCTTAAAATGATCAACATCAATAATGACCAGCCCCAGTAAACCTCCGCCGCGACGCACCCGGGTGAGCCCGCTGGACATCTCCGCCTCAAGAAAACGGCGTGTGTACAAGCCGGTCAGCGAATCGACCATCGCCAGCCGGCGCTGGTCGCAGACGAGTCCCGCCATTCGAGCGATCGTCAGCAGGAACATCAGCGCGCATGCCATCGCCATAACCGGAATGTCATGGGTGACCCCACGGGCATATTCAATCATTATCATGACAGGAGCGGCCAGCGCCGCCGTGAGCAGCACAGCCAGCCGGACGCCACCGAGGTTCTGCTCCCCAGCCGGCGCGGGTGCGGTCAGCCGAGTCATCGTCGGATGCAGTGCCGCGGCGCCTAGCGTCACGTTGGCGACAAGCCACATCCCATCCAGGAAGTTGCCCGGCCGATAGGTGCCGCCCAGTTGTTGCAGCCCGTAGAGGGTGTCCGCGGTCATGATTAAAAAAAGGTTACCCATGAGCAGGAAGCAGGCAGGCGACCGACGGCCCGGCCCGAGGAACAGCCTCAGCCCGACCGCGAGCAGCGCGATATCCATGACCGGATATCCGATCAAGGATGCGGCATCGACCAGTCGGCCGGATCCGCCGCGGACATACGGGCCGATCAGGCCCAGCCAGGAGAGCATGGCCACGGCGACCGCCAGGGTACCGGCGTCCAGCAGGCCGGGCAGGTCACGCCCAGGAGTCCGGCGGCGTATGAAAATGACCAAACCCGCCACCGCAAGCGGATAACGAGCTAGGTAAAACGCATTAAAGAAAATGGGGAATCGCGTGGCTCCCACGGCTGCTCCGGCGGCCTGGTATGGCGGGAAAAGCGCCGTACCAGCAATCAAATACACGAGCTGGCTGGCGGCTAGCAGCAGCCAGGGCAGCCGTGGTGCGGGCCGGAAGCAACCGACACCGACGAGTACCGCTACCGCGGCCGAGGCGCTGGCCAGGCAATAGCCCACAATCCGTACGGTGTGGCCCGCGCCCTGTGACGGCACCAGGTAGTAACCGACTGTCAAACAGAACCCGAACGCCAGGTAAAGCAGACATGACCGGTTTGTGGCCAAGTATCTACGGCTGTTTCCCGGCCCCATCAGATCATCCCGGGGCGGCCAGTCTCTCCATGTCTCCACAGGCGCGGAAAAAGCCATGATTGCGCCTCCTTCAGCCAATCAGGTTGTATCCGATGGAGCCAGTCGGTCCGGATAGCTCGGCGAGATACCGGAATTGGTGTCATCTGGGCAATTGCCTGCGCGGCGAGATGGACACCACCCGGCCGCCCCGAAACACGGAAAACCCATTCCAACTACTCAGCACCCAGGCCCTGCCATAATATGAAAAATACTTTTTTGTCAGTGAACAGATGAATCTCCCGAGTGAGTCAGATTTCCTGTGAAATTCCTGTGAGCGCTAACCCGCTATTTAATGATCTTCTATGACGACCTCCAGCCAGTACCTTCCGCCCACACCACGATGCGTAACGGAAATCGACTCTTCCCCCTGCCTCCCAGGACCCCCTTTGCTGACCGGCCGCCCGTGGCAGGTCAGCCGTCCCCAGGTCGGCCCAAGACAACTGCCTGTACCAGCAAAGCGGTACGTGACCGACATCCCTTGCCTCGAGTTGTACATCCGCCTTCGGTCTCAGTGAAACATTATGGACCGATGGTTTCCGCTATCGACGTATGGGGCCGTATCCGTGCCACGATCGCTGAGCGCGACCGGGAGATCAGAGCGCTACGCGCTGCCCTCGGCCCACCATGGAGAGGAGGGCAGCACCGGCGACCAGCCTTGCCACGCAACAGCCACGACTGGCTGGACATCGCCAGTGAACTCGGGATCCGGCGCAAAAGGCCGGTCGTCGACCTCGCGACAGGCACCGACAGGAGTTCAGGTACGGCCGGCGCGGCACACCGGGCCGGCCTGCGGCGACAAAGTGATCAAAAACACCGTTGGCAACCGGCAAGCCGCGAAATCATCCGGCAACCGGTCCGAGCGCGGGCTATCTTCCGAGGCTCGGATCCGGAAATAGGCATTTTTGATCTAAAAAGTTCGAAAAAATCCGCGCGCGGGCGGTCACGGCCGCGCCGCCGGCTCCTTGGCACCATCTGACGATCAACATGATCACATCCGGTTACGCTTACGACAATCTTTTACCTATACACCCCGGCCAGCCAGCTACATACGAATGTGATCGATCATACGTTTGATCACCACGATCAAGTAGGGCACGCTCGAGAAAGTTGATGCGCCGACAGCCGTAAACCCCGCCGGGCTCGGTAGCGTGATCCCGGGATGGGGTGCGGATCATAGGAGAGGAGCGGGCGTGCTGGCGCCGCTGACCGACGCTGATCCCCGAAAAGTCGGGAGGTACTGGCTCCAGGGACGACTGGGCGCCGGCGGGATGGGCACCGTCTATCTCGGCTTTGACGAGGACGGCCATCCCCTGGCGGTCAAGGTCATCCGCCCAGAATTGATCAACAACGCGGACTTCCGGAAGCGGTTTCGCCGCGAGGTCGCGGCAGCGCGCCGCGTCCGCGGCAACTACGTAGCCGAGGTGCGCGACGCCGACGTCGACGCGGAGCGCCCGTGGATGGCGACCGAGTACGTCGATGGCGTGAGTCTTGCCACAGCTGTGGCCGAGCGTGGCCGGCTCGGCAGCTCCACCCTGGTGAATCTCGCCACAGGCCTCGCCGACGCTCTCGTCGCGGTCCACACGGCTGGGCTTGTACACCGCGATCTGAAACCGTCGAACATCCTGCTGGCCTGGGACGGCCCGAAGGTCATCGACTTCGGGATCGCCCATGCCGTCGACACCACCGAACACACCCAGACCGGGCACGTCATCGGGACAGTCGCCTGGATGGCACCGGAACAGCTGCGCGGTGAACGGGCCGGGCCCGCTGCCGACGTCTTTTCCTGGGCCATGTGCGTCGTGTTCGCCGCGACCGGGCGGCACCCCTTCGCCGCGGACACGCCCACCGCCTCGGCGCTTCGCATGCTGCGGGAAGAACCCGACCTCAGCGGTATTCCCGATGGCCTAAGACCATTGACGCTACAAGCGCTCAACAGGGATCCGGGACGGCGACCTACCGCCGTCGAGCTGGTCACCGGTGTCGTCCGCAATTATGTGGACAGCGTGGACCTCGCGGACCAGGTCACCCGGCACGTTCTGATCGCGCCACCGCTACCGCCTCCGTCAGCCCCTACGCCGCTACCGGTGGCTGTACCCGTA
>NZ_CAKJTR010000120.1:15358-16904 GCF_917627355.1 Protofrankia sp. Cj3
GGCACCGGCGGCCGGTCGCGCGGGGAATCTCGCCGCGGCCGGCCAGCCGACCCCAGCCGGCCGGCAGAGCGCAGCCACGCACCGGCCACCCACCTCCGGCGCAGCCCCCGTTCGCCGTTGGCAACTGGCGCTGGTCACCGTTGCCGCTGGAATCGCGCTCGGCATCACCGCCGGGCTAGCGGTCGCCGTAGCGCTGCGTGTCGCCTCTGGTGGCGGTGCGGACATCCACGGCGCCATCCCAACGCCGGTGGTCGCACCCGCGCCGAGCGGCAGCACCATCGTTCCGACCGTTGCGGGAATGTGGACCTCCGGCCGACCCGGGAACTCGGCTGGAATGCTGCTCAGCGAACCGTCAGTACTCGGCGACGGCCCGCCGTCAGGCAACCGATGAACATACCGCCACCGCCTTCCGCCGAGCCCATCGCAGCCGCGCCCAATGCGGCGAATGTCGCGAAATCGACACCAAGAGAGCCGGCCACGTCAACCCAGCCAGACCCCATCCAGGTGACTGAATCATCAAAAAATCCTACAAATGCGACGCAAGCCACCAGCAATCCGCCGACAGCTCCGGTAACGCCACAACCGACCCAGACAAGCGCACCGCCGCCGGCAACCACCGCCCCGGCACCGCGGCCCACCGCCACGTCCGGCCCACCGGCCACGCCTACGCCCAGATCTCCGGCCAGCGTGGCATCCAAGCCACCGGCGGCAACAATGCAACCGGTATCCACGCAATCGCGTCCACCGCCCGCGGCCGCCTCGAACGTCGCACGATCCGCCAGGCCGCGGCCCCGGGGAATACGTACCCCCGCTCCTGCCTCCTCCTTAGCGGACGTCTGAACCCGCCTGGCGGCGATCCGCCGGGTAAGCCGGTCTTACAAGGATTTCTCCCGGCCGGAATCGGCGTAGCCAAAATGAACTGGCCTGGTCAGCGGTGGAATGCGCCTGGATGGGCATACCGCTGCTGGGCCCGGCAGTAACCGGCCCCTCGAACCCCGAGCAGTTGGAGCCTGAACGACGAGACCGATGCGCTCGCCGCGGGTGCCGCCGCCAGCGCCCAGCAGCCAGCAGCTGCCGGTGGCCCCCTGTGGGCAACGCCGTGATCACCGGACACGGAGGACTCTGTGACCGACTCCTTCCCTGATCCTGCCGGCGACAGCCACCAGCACGGCAGGTCCACAGTGCCGCTGCCACGACGCTTCGACGCGACCGCCGCCGCGGCCCGTGCGGCCGCATATCTGCTGCTGCGGCCGTTGCCCGCCCGCTGGGCACACTCTCAGGCAGTGGCGGCTCAGGCGGGCAGGATCGCTTCCACCGTCGCACCGGCCGACCGAGAACTGCTCGTCGCCGCGGCCTGGCTGCACGACATCGGCTATGCACCGCTACTGATCGATACCGGGTTCCATCCCCTCGACGGCGCGATCCACCTCATCCAGGCCGGCGCGCCGGCGCGGCTTGCCGCTCTGGTCGCGCATCACTCCGAAGCACGGCTGCTGGCGCGGCCGAGAGGGCTGCTGAACGCCCTTGATGAGTTCCCGGCGGAGAA
>NZ_CAKJTR010000121.1:0-1196 GCF_917627355.1 Protofrankia sp. Cj3
GACCAGCGCGAAAGTCGAATAGGTCGCGCCCCGGTCGACCGGCTCGTTCACACACGCCGTCGACACGCCCGGACGTGCCGCCGCGATCGCCTCGAAAATCGTCCATACGCCGTCCCGGAGCTGGTCGCACGCCACATGCCAGGTGGACGAGTCGTTGGCGATGATCCGGCGCCCGGTCTCGCGGTCGAAGTAGACGTTGTTCAGGATGCCGTGCCGTCCCGGGCCCACCGCGGTCAGCGCCGAGGTGTGGTTCGTGAGCGTGACGCTCGGGAACTCGGCGATGGCACCACCGGCCAGGGCACACCCCCGCGCCAGCAGGCGCGCAACGGCCGGCAGCTCACCCGTGCCGGCCATGTTCAGCAGATCATTACAGTTCGCGCCATCCCAGAGCAGCCCGACGACATGGCGGGCGCCCGGCTCACAGAGGTCCGCGAGCGGCCGGCCGTCGATCTCTGCCCCTTGCGGGCCCGTCATGGACGCCCCGGCCAGCAACGCCAGGGTCGGCGCGATGTCAACGGTGCGGGCGAAGCGGTCGAGCATGCCCCGCCCACGGACCCCGGCCCCGGACAGCAGCAGCGGTGCCCGGGACTGGCCCGCGTCCAGCGACCCGTGCTCACCCAGGTGGCCGCCGCGTTCCGGCCAGTGGTGCGCGGCGCTGTGGACGACCACGATGTCCGGTGACCGGTGCGGATCGGCGAAGGCCGAGGCGAGCCGTACGCCGGCAAGCGGGTAGGAGTTGCGGCTGTTCGGCGGTGACGGATCATCCAGCGCCGCGTCCATGGGAACACCGTGCATCGGGTCCTGCACGGCCACCGGATCGTGCCCGCGCAGGACCTGCCAGGGGCCGGTCGGGTCGGCGAGGGCAACCCTGGAAGCGCCGCCAGCGTTGGCGACGGTGAGCCAGCCGTCACGGACCCACGCGACGACATCCACGATGCCGGCGAGATCCGGGTGGGTCAGGACGGCGACCGCGGCGGACAGGTTGTCACCATCAGCCCTGACGCGGACCTGATTGCCCGCGGTCAGGGCTGTGTCGTGAGCACCGGTCTGGACCGGGAACGTGCGCTGGCTGCTGGGCACGATCAAACACTACCGGCACGCCATGGCCCGCCAGGAGACATTCCGATCAACGCCCCCTGATATTTCAGAAAGGCGCTTGGCGGCCGCCGCCGGCAGGCCCTGGATGAACGTCCGGC
>NZ_CAKJTR010000121.1:1807-2508 GCF_917627355.1 Protofrankia sp. Cj3
GGCGGCGACAGTCTTGCGAGGCCGGCCGCGGGGCCGCTTGCGGGGGACGACTGTGCCTGTTACCACAAGCTCACCGCCCCACACGCCCCAGGGCTCGCACCGGTCGAGAGCGGCGGCCAGGCAGGCAGGCCGCAGGGGACACCCCTGGCAGACCGCCTTCGCCGCCTCGACATCCCGCGGGGACTCAGCGAAGAACAGGTCCGGATCCACGTCCCAGCACGGCAAAGCCAGCCGGTCCCGCTCGATCCGAGAAACGATCAATGGGTCAAACACCGGCGTCATCTCCGATATTCATTCAGGAATCGGTTACGGAAGGTTCGGTCAAGCTCAACTCGTCAGACCGTGAGACGACAAAGGCCGCGGTCCCGTCCGGGATCCGCGGCCTCGAAGTCGGCGCTCTGCGGCTTGTCAAGCCAGCGGCAAACCTCGAAGCGGACCCGAAAGATGGAGCGTGGCTATCGCCCATACCTGGATGGGGTTCACAAAGGACGATGCGCGACGGACGGCGGCACGCGGCCTGAACCGATTCGGCGGGCGGACGAACGCGTCGATGGCCCCAGTGCTGCTCACAGGGACCACCTCCTTACGTTGACGTCAGCGACGGACAGGCACTTCCAGTGCTCGCTGAATACGGTAGAAGGCTGCCTCCACCGAGGCAACCTATTTTTTGGAGCGTCGGCAACAGGAAAATAGATCAAGAA
>NZ_CAKJTR010000121.1:2863-13647 GCF_917627355.1 Protofrankia sp. Cj3
AGCCCCACTCCTTGATCCGCACCCCTATTGCCGGGCGCTCTAAAGAGCAAGGCTGGTCACCCGGATGACGGCGACGGGACGGACGCGGGCAGCGCCCGCCCGTCGACAAGAGCCAGCACGTCCTCGCCGTAACGGTCGAGCTTGGCCTGGCCGATGCCGGGAATACCGGCGAGCTGCGCGACATCGGCGGGCCGGCGCTCGGCGATCGCCATCAGGGTCGCGTCGGTGAGCACCACGAATGCCGGCGCGCCCTGCTCCTTCGCCCGAGCTGACCGCCAGGCGCGCAGCCGCTCGAACAGCGCCTGGTCGACGTCGGCGGGGCAGTCCTCGCATCTGCCCACCCTGGCCGCCGGACCCGCCAACGGGCGTCCGCACACCCGGCAGCGGACCGCGGAGCGATTCCGTGACCGCTGCCCGCCGGTGCCGCGCTCGCCCGCGTCCCCCGTGCCCGCCCGAGCCGGCGCGCCCGGCGCCGCGGCCGGGCGCGGCATGAGCCCGTCAAGGAAATGCGAGGGCTTGCGGGATCTGCGACCGCCCTCGTTACGGGCCAGCGCCCACGACAGGGTCAGATGTTCCCGCGCCCGGGTGATACCGACGTAGAGCAGCCGACGCTCCTCCTCGATCTGCGCGGGGGTCTTGGCATGGATGATCGGCAACGTCCCCTCGACGAGACCGACGAGAAAGACCGCGTCCCACTCAAGGCCCTTTGCCGCGTGCAGGGAGGCGAGCGTCACCCCCTCCACTGTGGGGATGTGCTGGTGCGCGGCACGGTCAGCGAGATCTGCCACGAACCGCTCGAGAGATGCCCCGGGATCGGCCGCCACCATGTCATCGGCCAGGCGGGCGAGCGCGGCCAGGTTCTCCCATCGCTCCCGCTCGGCGCCCGAGCCATGCGGCGGGTCGTCCGAGCGCCATCCCACCGCGGCGAAGACGTCACTGACCTGGGCGACCAGGCCGTCCGGCTGGTCACCTTCGGCCGAGCGCAGCGCCGCCCGCAACAGTCGCACCGCCTCGATGACCTCAGGCCGGTCGAAGAAGCGCTCGCCGCCCCGGACCAGATAGGGGATGCCGGCGGCGGCGATCGCGCTCTCGTAGGCCTCGGACTGGGCGTTGACCCGGTACAGCACAGCCATCTCGCTGGCCGGCACGCCCGCGGCCAGGAGCGCGCGGATACGGCCGGCGATGGCGGCGGCCTCCTCGGGTTCGCTGTCGTGCTCGCTGAAGACCGGTACCGGGCCGTCCGGACGCTGCGCGAGGAGTTTCAGCGGCTCGGATGGGGCCGGCTGCCCGGCCGCGCCGGCACGCGCGATCAGCCCGTTGGCCAGCGCGACGACCTGCGGGGTGGAGCGGTAGTCACGCACGAGACGGACCACGTGCGCGGCTGGGAAGCGGCGGGGGAACTCCAGCAGGTGGCGCGGGGACGCCCCGGTGAACGAGTAGATCGTCTGATTCGCGTCCCCGACCACGCAGAGGCTGTCCCGCTCGCCGAGCCAGGCATCGAGCAGGCGCTGCTGCAGCGGGTTGACGTCCTGGTACTCGTCCACCACGAAGTGCCGGTACCGGGACCGCAGCTCGTCCGCGACCCAGCGATGCTCCTCGATCACCGCTGCCGCCAGCAGCAGCAGGTCGTCGAAGTCGCGCACGCCCGCGTCCCGCTTGACCGCCTCATACGCGGCGTACAGGTCGGCGATCACCTCCGCGGGATGCGTGGTCTCGCGCGCCGCGGCAGCCGCGGCGGCTGGGTAGTCCGCGGGGGTGAGCAGAGTCGCCTTGGCCCACTCGATCTCACCGGTGAGGTCCCGGAGCTCCGTCCGGCTCGGGGTGAGGCGCAGCCGGCTGGCGGCCCGCGCGACCAGCGCGATCTTGCTCTCCACGAGCCTGGGCAGCGCCGCTCCCGCCACCTTCGGCCAGAAGTACCCGAGCTGCCGCAACGCGGCCGCGTGGAAAGTTCTCGCCTGCACTCCGGCGGCACCGAGCGCCCGCAGCCGCCCCCGCAGCTCGCCCGCGGCACGCGTGGTGAAGGTCACAGCAAGGATCTGACCGGCTGGGAGTGCCCCCGTAGCGACCAGGAAGCCGATCCGATGGGTGATCGTCCGGGTCTTGCCCGTGCCCGCGCCAGCCAGGACGCAGACCGGGCCGATCGGGGCGAGCACGGCGGACCGCTGCTCCGGATCAAGCGTCTCGACCAACGCCTGAGCCTCACCCGCCACCGGCCGGGCGGGATCGTCATCCCTCGGTGGGACCCTCGAACCGGCCATAGAGGGGACCGTAGCCGTTCCCACCGACGGGAAGCGACACGGCCGCGCCGTGGTTATGAAGATTTGTTCCGCCATCGCGGCAGAAAGGGCTGTTCGTGCTAACGATCTACACGACATCGTGGTGCGGCTACTGCGTCCGCCTCAAGCGCCAGCTCGACGCGGCCGGGCTGGCGTACGTGACAGTCGACATCGAGGAGAACCCGGAAGCCGAGCGGATCGTCCGGACCGCGAACAACGGGAACGCAACGGTACCCACCGTTGTCTTCGCCGACGGCACCGCGTTGACGAACCCGAGCTTGCGCCAGGTTACCGAGAAGGTCGCTTCTGCCGCATAAAGGATACACAGAGCAACAGCTACCTTGATTTCCACGCTCACCGAACGCCCGTGGCACCAGATTGGAGGACGGTGTCCGTCACTGCCCGTGAAGTTTGTGGCAGAGTTCGGGCTGTGTCGTCAGTACCTTCAGCACGTATGTGGAGCGCGGTCGATGCCGCGCTGCAGGCCGCGGGTGCCGTCCACCGGATGGAAGCGACGGCCTTCGTGGCCCTGTCGGCCTCGACCGCGACCTACCGGCGGACGACGGGCGCTCTGCCCGGCCTCGCCGATGGCTTCACCCTGCCCCGGGGTGAAGCCATCGGCGCGCGGGTACTCGACGGCGCGCCCGTGGCTCTGAGCGAGGTGACCAGCGATCCGGCGGTCGCCGGCACGGACGAGCCGGCGCGGCTCGGGGTGCGCAGCTACGTCGCCGTCGCGGTCCTGGGTGGCGATGGCCGGTTACACGGCCTGCTGATCGGGCTGGATCGAGCGCAGGTCGCCCTCGCGCCATCCATGATCGTAATGCTGCGCGGCATTGCCGGTGCTCTCGGCACCGTCATGGACGATGCCGAGAGCACCGAGCCGGCCGAAGCCGGCGGGCGAACCGAGAACGGCCCGCCCGCACCGTCACCAGCGGAATCCGGCACAGCGGCGCGGCTGAGCCAGCCCGCCCGGCGGCGGCCGTCCCCAGGCGCGCCGGACAACGGGCCGTCCGCCGGCCGCCCCGAGGCCGAGATGCGCCTGCGTAGGTCGCCGGCCGGGTGGATCGTGGAAGGTCCGGGCGGTGACGTGCGGCCGGTCGGCGACCTGCTGTCCGCGATGGTCCTCGCCGATCTGCTTGCCGAGGATCTCGCGCCGCCTGGTCGGCCCCGGCGTCCCGATCATGATCCGACCGAGATCGAACGGCTGCGGCTGTCGGTCGTCCAGCTCGAGCATGCGCTGGCCTCACGGGTCATCGTCGAGCAGGCGATCGGAGTGCTTGCCGAACGTCACCGCATCCGTCCGAGGGAGGCGTTCGAACGGCTCCGCCGGACCGCCCGCGGCATGGGGCGGCGCGTGCACGAGCTGGCCCGGCAGGTGGTCGAGTCGGTCGCCGACCCGCGGGCGGTCCTGCCCGGAGAACTGGCCGGCCGGGGCGGTGCCAGCCCTCGACCGACACCGCCCCGGCCGAATCCGTCCCGCCGCTGACCGGGTGAGACCCGGTCAGCGGCAACGGCCAGCGGCCAGCGGCCAGCGACAACAGTCAGCGGTCAGCGGTCACGAGCTCGGTGAGGCCGCTGACCGCGGCGGAAATCTTCTCCGCGTCCCCGACCAGCACGGTCACCAGCTTTGACGGCGCCAGCACCCGTGCCGAGACCGCCAGCACGTCCTCGGGCGTCACGCCCTCGAGCGCCACGGGATGGTCACGCAGGTACTCGACGCCGATACCGGCGCCAGCCAACGCCGACAGCGTCGAGGCAAGCCCTACGGCGGTGGCCGTGGACAGCGCCAGTGTGCCGACGGCGTACTGGCGGGCCGCGTCCAGCTCATCAGCGGCCACCGGCAGCACAGCCATCCGCCCCAGCTCATAGAAGATCTCAAGCAGCGCCGGCGCGGTCACGTCCGTTGCCACGTCCGCGGTCACCGTGAAACGGGCTCCCGCGACCGGATAGTCGACCGAACTGCGTGGCGAGTAGGTGTAGCCCTTGTCCTCACGGATGTTGGACACCAGGCGTGAGCTGAAGTAGCCGCCGAAAACGGTGCTCGCGAGCCGCTGTGCGGCGTACGCGGGGTCGTGGCGGTCCACAGCCGGCCCGCCGATGCGGATGTTCGTCTGCACGGCACCGGGCCGATCAATAATCATGACGGGGCCGTGGACCAGCGCCGGCAACGGTGGCGTGGGATCGGCCCGCGTGCCGGCCCACCCGCCGAACGCCGCCTCGACCTGGTCGAGCGCGGCCCGCGGATCGACATCCCCGACAAGGGTCAGGATCGCACCCGCCGGTGACACGCGCTCGGCATGCAGGGCACGCACCTCGGCCTCGGTCACCGTGGCGACCACGTCCGGCGCGGGCGTGTCGCTGCCGTAGGGATGGTCGCCGTACAACCGGCGCAGCAGGCCCTCCCTGGCGATCACCGCGGGCTGGCTGCGGGCGATCGTGACCTCCTCGACGACCCGCTCCCGTTCACCGGAGAACTCGCTCGATGGGTAGACCGCCCCGGTGAGCACCTCGGCGATCAGATCGAGCAGGGGAACGAGATTGGTCGCGAGCGCGGAGCCGACGACGGCGAGCCGGTCCGCGTCCACCCCGGTCGAGAGCGCTCCGCCCAGCGCCTGGACGGCCGTGGCGAGCTCGACCCGGTCCCGCGACTGGGTACCGGTGAACAGGGTTTCGGCGAGCAGCTCGGCGCGGGCCTGATGCGCGGCGCCACGACCGGTGAACGGAATGCGCAGCCGCACCTCCACCAGTGGCACACTGGCCCGCCGGACCACCAGTACCCGCAGCCCGCCTGGCAGCATCCGCTCGGCCACCGCGGGAAGATCGGCCGCAACGGTCGGCGCCACCGGCGGGATACGAGCGGTCCCGGTGCCGCCGCGCAGATCAACCTGGCTCATGACGCCGCTCCGGCGCGCAGCTCCAGCACCGACCGGCCCTGAGCGCGCAACGCCGCCGCCGCCGCCCGCACCCCGTCCGAGGTCACCGCGCCGACCAGACCGGGCAGTTCGTTGATCAGTTCGGGACGGCCGCGGTGCAGCTCGAAGGCGGCCATGCCCAGCGCCCGGCCGAGCGCGTCGTCAGCCTCACGTAGCAGGCCTGAGACGATCCGGGCCTGCACGCGGGCGAGCTCGCCCGGTTCCAGGCCGTCAGCGGTGATGCGGTCGAGTTCCTCGTCCACCGCGGTGAGGATCGCCGCGCTGGACGACTCAGCCGGATGGCGCGCCTCGAAGGTGAGCAACAGCGGGTCCCGCTGGTCGAACGGGTCCCCGAAGGTGCCGAGGTAGGTACTGACACTGATCACTGATCGGTCCTTCTGCACGAGCCGCCGCTCCAGACGGCTTGCGTCACCGGCGGACAGGACATGGGTGAGCACGTCATAGGCCAGGAAGGCCGGTAGGTCCGCCGTGGGGTCGGGCACCCGGTAGCCGACGGCAAGCGCGGGCCGGGGGGCCAGCGGGTCGGTCAGGACAGCGCGCCGGTCCTCCGTACGCACCGGCTCGGCAAAACTCGGCCGGACCGGCACCGGACGGGGCGGGATCCCCGCGAAGTAACGATCGATCATCCTGAGCGCGTTCTCGGTGTCGAAGTCACCGACGACGGTGAGCACGGCGTTGCCAGGCGCGTAATACTTGTCGAAAAAGTCCTCGGCATCGTCCAGGCTCGCCGCCTGGAGCTCATGGAAGTCGCCGTAGCCGTTGTGCGTGTTCGGGAAGGTGTCGAACGCGACAGGTGGGAGCGTGATCCATGGAAAGCCGCCGTAGGGGCGGTTCATGACATTCACCCGGATCTCCTCCTGGACAACCGCGATCTGGTTGTCCAGGTTCTCCCGAGTGATCCGCGGAGCGCGCATCCGATCGGCTTCCAGGAACAGCGCGCGTTCCAGCGCCCCGGACGGCAACAACTCGTAGTAGTCGGTGTGATCCGGGTGTGTGGAGCCGTTGAACATGCCCCCGGCTGCCTGCACGTACTTCGGATGTTCGGCCTTCCCGACATTCTCGCTGCCCTGGAACATCAGATGCTCGAACAGGTGCGCGAAACCGGTACGGCCTTCGGGTTCGGAGCGGAAACCGACGTCGTAGTGGACAGCCACCGCGACGACCGGTGCCGTGTGATCCGGGGCCAGTACGACGCGCAGGCCGTTGGCGAGCGAGGTCTTCTCAACCGGATAGGAGGGCGCCGGCAGCGAAACGGCGATCGTGTTCGTCTCGGTACGAGGGGGCACGGTTGGCAACGCTACTGCTCCCGCGCCGTTGATGGTTCTGGTCCTGGATGATCCGCGCCACAAGGCCACAACCGCTGGGATCTGTTGCTTGCGAAGAATCCCGTCAGGGCTGGACCGGGGCTCCCATCGGCGGGCATGACCCGTCGATCAGCGCATGTTGCGGCTTCCCGCCGCCACCATGACCAGAACCGCGGCCACGGCGACCTGGAGAGCGAGGGTGAGAAGCCAGCTGGCGTCAATCCCCCTGGCCACGATCAGGCCGATCGCGGCGCCGACAAGCCCGACCAGAATGGTCATCAGGCAGCCGATAGCCTGCCGGCCCGGCACGACCAGACGCGCGAGAACGCCGATGATGACGCCGGTGACCACAGCGCTGAACAAACCGGTCGGCACGTCCACGATGCCTGATTATCCACTACGGCCGGCCGGAGGCAATGCCGGCCCGAAGCGCGGCCGGCCTTCCTCGCGACGGTCGATGAGACACCCTGGCAGCGTGACCACCCGGAGTAGAGTGCGCCCGATGCAAACTGTTCCAGGAGGACAGTTTCCTTCTGATCTAGCCGATATCCTGCGACTCGAGCTCGTAACCCTGAGCGATGACCTGATCGCGGCTATCGCGCGCGAGGTACCGGCGTACGCACGTCCGCTGGAAGGCTCCTTCGGCCGCGGTGTCCACCAGGGTGTTGAGGAGGCCCTGATGCGCTTCCTCACCGTGGTCGGCACGCACTCGTGCGGCCCGCCGGACCTGGCCACCAGCCGCGAGGTCTACGTCCGGCTGGGACGCGGCGAGTTCCGCGCCGGCCGCTCCCTGGACACGCTGCTCGGTGCCTACCGGGTCGGCGCCCGGGTCGCCTGGCGCCGGCTGGCGAACGCGGCGCAGCACAGCGGGCTGGACGCTGACGGGCTCGTGTCGCTGGCCGAGACGATGTTCGCCTATATCGACGGGATCTCCGGTGCTACCGCCGAGGGCTATGCGCTGGCGCAGTCCCAGGCGGCGAGCGAACGCGGCCGGCTGTGGGACCGGCTCGGCGAGCTGATGCTGTCGGGCGGTAGCCCGGTGACGATCGAACACACCGCTCGTGCCGCCTCCTACCGGCTGCCCGACATCCTCGCCGCGGTCATCGTGCCGGGGCCAGCGAACGCGGACACGAACGCGGACACGAGCGCGGACGGCCAGGAGGAGCGGGTGAACCACCGCGTCGGATGCCTGGCCCTGCCGCCCGACGCCCCCCGCGCCATCAAGGGTGATGACATCTGGATGTTCATCGGCGACCCGGCCGGCCCCGGCCGCCGGAGATGGCTTGAACGCGCGCTGGCGGGTCTCGGCGCCATCGTCGGCCCGGCCGTCCCGTGGCCCGAGGCGTCCGCGAGCGCGGCCAGAGCGGCCTTCGCCCGAGGCGTCCGTGACCGCGGCGCGCTGCCTGGAGCGCCGGACGGCCCCGGCGAGCCGTTGTTCACCGACGACCACCTGGCCCAGCTGCTGCTCGCCCAGGACCCGGCGCTGCTTGCCGACCTCACCAGCCGGCGGCTCGCCCCGCTGGACGGGCTGCCCGCCAAAGTCCGTGCGCGCCTGGCGGAGACCCTGTTGCTATGGCTGCGGCTGCGGGGGCAACGTGGCCGGATCGCGGCCGAGCTCCAGGTCCACCCGCAGACGATCCGTTACCGGTTGAACCAGCTGCGTGCCCTGTTCGGCGACGGCCTGGACGACCCGGACGTCCGCTTCGAACTTGAGCTCGTCCTGCGCGCCGACCCGTGCCGGTCACCGTGACGCCCTGGCGCGGCGGGTCATGCCCACGGGTATGCCAACCGGCGCCCAGGCTGGTCAGTCGCTGGCGGGAGTGGGCTTGGGACCGCTGCTGCGCATGTTGACGAAACGGCCGAGCAGATCGAACCAGAACGGCGCACCCAGCGAGAGCGCGAGCGCGGTGAGCAGCCACCCGAAGATCTTCAACGCCCAGCCACCCGTGTCATCGGGAATCCGCCGGGGATCCGAACGGTCGGCACCGGCCCCGCTCCACCCCAGCGGGAGGCGTAGCGCCGCCGCGTCCCGGACGGCGTTCACAGCCCGGTTCGCGGCTTCCCCGGCGCTGGCGGCGGGTGTGGCGGTCGCCGTGGCCGACACCAGCTCGGTGGACGCGGCCTCCACCGCGGCGGTCCGCAGCGACCGGTTCTCCCACAGCGCGTTGGTGAGAGCGACCGCGTCCAGGTTCAGCACCAGGGTGAGCAGCAACGCGTAGACGAACAGAAACCGCGTGACGCGCCTCTTGTACCAGCCCGACAGCCTGTCCATCGTGTCGTCGTACCATTCGGCGAGCTCGGCGATGATCCGGTCGCGGTCGTGGCCCGCGCGGGTGACGATGCCGATCAGCGCTGATCGGAGTGGGGCGTCCGCGGGCAGCTTGGCCACCTCGTCCAGCAGCGGCCCGACCGGTTCCGCGGCGGCGAGCCCGACGATCGACACGGCGATCCGGCGGCTTTCCTCGGTGGCCGCCGGGGAGGCGGCGAGCGCCTCGGACAGCGCGGCCGCGCTGACATCGGTCAGCGACCGGTGCGCCTCTCGCAGGGCCGGGAGCGCCGCGTCGGGGATCGTGAGGCGGTCCATCCGAGCGAGCAGCACCCGCGCGGGCGGTTCCAGCATGTCGAGCACGCCGCGCGCGAATGCCACCGACGGGATGTACGACGGCAGCCGCATCCGGCGGGCCCGCCGCCAGGCGCTGGCCGAGACCGGCGCGGTCCCTATGTCCGGCGCCTCTCCCGCATGCCTGCCCGAGCGCAGTCCCCGCAGCGGGCCGTCGAGGAGCTGGGCCGTCCGGCTGATGTCGACGGCGGCGGCCGTGCTGTCGACCGGCCGGTCGCCGAAGAGACGACGCAGCTCGGCCTCAAGCTGACGGCCGCGGTAGCACACCAGGCCGAACACGGTCTCGTTCAGGCGCGAGACCGCCACACTGCCGATGGCGAACACCAGGATGAGCCCGATCGGGACATCCACGATGGCGGAATCCGGCATGCCTTACCCCCGTTGCCAAACCGTCACGACCCACCCGGCCGGCGGACGCCGCTCGCCGGATCACGCGATCCGGACCCCGGCCGCACCCCGCGGGGCCACGCCCCTTATACCCGTTCCGGCGCTGAGAAGACTACTGTGCCCGCCTCTGGCACGTCCCGGATCGATACGCCCCGGATCGATAGGCCTCGGTCCGGCCCCGCCGGGTAAACACAGGAAATTCACAGGAATTACACGGCTGGCGCACGGATAGCACGGTCACTGTGTTTGCATGACTGCCATGGCGTTGCTCCCCGGCGGGCCGGCGTCCCCCGGCGGACCGGCCGACGACACGCACGAGCCGGCGCACGGGCCGGCGCACCAGGCGGCGCACCAGCCGGTGCGCCAGAACACGCGCCAGCTGCTCCCGGCGCTGCGCCGGGCGGACGGCACCGCGCTGCGGGTGCTCGTCGTCGACGACGAGCCCGCGCTGTCCGAACTGCTGGGGATGGCGCTGCGCTACGAGGGCTGGGAAGTCCGGATGGCCGCGGACGGGCTCGGCGCGGTACGCACGGCCCGGGAGTTCCGCCCGGACGCGGTGCTGCTCGACGTCATGCTGCCCGACATCGACGGTCTGGAGGTGCTGCGACGGCTGCGCGCGGAGGCATCCGACGTCCCGGTGCTGTTCCTGACCGCCCGGGACGCGGTGGAGGACCGCATCGCCGGGATCACCGCCGGTGGCGACGACTACGTGACCAAGCCGTTCAGCCTGGAGGAGGTCGTCGCCCGGCTGCGGGGCCTGATCCGCCGGGCCGGCGTCGCGGCCACGCGCACCTCCCCCGAGCTGACGGTCGGCGACCTGACCCTGGACGAGGACAGCCACGAGGTCCGGCGCGGGGACGACCTGATCGAGCTCACGGCCACCGAGTTCGAGCTCATGCGCTTCCTGATGCGCAACCCGCGCCGGGTGCTCAGCAAGAGCCAGATCCTCGACCGGGTCTGGAACTACGACTTCGGCGGCCAGGCCAACGTCGTCGAGCTCTACATCTCCTATCTCCGGAAGAAGATCGACGCCGGCCGCACGCCGATGATCCACACTGTGCGGGGCGCGGGCTACGTCCTGAAGCCTGGCGAGCATCGGCCATGAGCGGCGGCTGTGGGTAACAGGGCATGGCGCCTCGGGTGGTCACTGCGGGCCCGCCTGGTCACGGGCCTGGTCGGGCTGCTCGCGGCGGTGTGCCTGGTGGTGGGTGTCGTCACGGAGATAGCACTTCGCGACTATCTGGTGGGACGCCTCGACGGCCAG
>NZ_CAKJTR010000121.1:14041-16853 GCF_917627355.1 Protofrankia sp. Cj3
TTCCTGCTGCCGCGGGGCCAGTCCGCGGGCACGCTCGGAGCCCGGTTGGTCGCCGGCACGGTCACCGACTCCGTAATCATCAACGACGACGGCTCGCTTGCGCCCCTGGACACAGCGAGCGCGGCGGCTCTGACCGAGGTTCCGGCCGACGAACATCCGCATACCCGCACGATCGGCGACAACGGGGAGTTCCGGTTGATCGCCAACCGGATGCCGGACGGCGCCGTGCTCATCACCGGGCTGCCGCTGCACCCCGTCCAGGCGACCCTGTACCAGCTGGTGGCTGTCGGAGCCGCTGTCGCCGGGGTCGGGCTGCTCCTGGCCGGCTTCGCCGGCACGGTCGTGGTCCGGCTCACCCTGCGCCCGCTGCGACGCATGGCGGCCACCGCCAGGCGGGTCACCCAGCTTCCGCTGGACCGCGGCGAGGTCGCCCTGGCCGAGCGCGTCCCGGCAGCGGACACCGACCCGCGTACCGAGGTCGGGCAGGTCGGAGCCGCGCTCAACAGCATGCTCGGCCATGTCGGCGCGGCGCTCGCGGCGCGCCAGGCCAGCGAGATGAAGGTCCGCCAGTTCGTCGCGGACGCCAGCCACGAGCTGCGGACCCCGCTGGCCGCCATCCGCGGCTACGCCGAGCTCACCCGCCGCGACCGCGACCAGCTGCCCCCCGACGTCGCCCACGCGCTGCGCCGGGTGGAATCCGAAGCGACCCGGATGACCAGCCTGGTCGAGGACCTGCTGCTGCTCGCTCGGCTGGACGCCGGGCGTCCCCTCGAGGCCGCGCCGGTCGACCTCTCCCGGCTTGTCGTGGACACGGTGAGCGACGCCCATGCCGCCGGCCCCGAGCACCGCTGGCAACTCGACCTGCCCGACGAGCCGGTGATCGTCACCGGCGACCCGGCCCGCCTGCATCAGGTGCTGGCCAACCTGCTCGCCAACGCCCGGACCCACACCCCGCCCGGCACAATGGTCACCGCGAGCCTGCACGCCCGCTCCCCCGGTCCTGCTGTGCTCACCGTCCTCGACGACGGGCCCGGCATTCAGGCGGATCTTCTTCCATCCGTGTTCGAGCGCTTCGCCCGCGGTGACGGTTCCCGTTCCCGCGCGGCCGGCAGCACCGGGCTGGGGCTGGCCATCGTCAACGCCGTCGTGACCGCCCACCGCGGCAGCATAGGAGTAACGAGCCGTCCTGGTCAGACGGCGTTTATCGTCCGGCTGCCCACGCACGTGCCGGCCGCGGTCCCGCTGGCCAGCGGCACGGTCACCGGTGGCCGGCCGTCAGCCCACGGCAGGCGCTGACGTTCGTGCCTGCCAGACACGCCTGGCAGGCACGAACAGGCTCACAGGAAAGACACAGCTTCGGCACAAAGAGCCGACAGCTCCCGGAGCGACTGTAGATTCCATGCCCACCGTGACCTCCACCCCGCAGGACGCACCTGGTAGAAACGCACCTGGTAGAAATACCCCACGGCCGGCCGGCGAGCCCCTTCCAGCCGCCCGCCGGCCCGTTCTGGCGACCCATCCCGCGGCAGTGCTGGACGTGGTCATTCCCGTCCACAACGAGCAGGCCGACCTGGAGCCCTGCGTACGCCGCCTGCACACGCACCTGACCAGGACCTTCCCGTACCCCTTCCGGATCACGATCGCGGACAACGCCAGCACCGACGCGACCCTCGCCGTGGCGGAGACGCTCCAGGCCGCCATCGCCGAGGTCACTGTCATCCACCTTGACCAGAAAGGCCGCGGGCGCGCTCTGCACACGGTCTGGTCGGCCTCTGACGCTCCGGTGCTGGCCTACATGGACGTCGACCTGTCCACCGACCTCGCGGCGCTGCTGCCGCTGGTCGCCCCGCTGATCTCCGGGCACTCCGATCTCGCGATCGGGACCCGGCTGGCACGTAACTCGCGGGTCATCCGGGGCGCGAAGCGGGAAGTGATCTCCCGTTGCTACAACCTCATCCTGCGCGGCACGCTCGCCGCCCGTTTCTCCGACGCCCAGTGCGGGTTCAAAGCCATCCGCGCCGATGTCGCCGCGCGGCTGCTGCCGCTGATCGAGGACACCGGCTGGTTCTTCGACACGGAGCTGCTCGTCCTCGCCGAACGGTCCGGGCTGCGCATCCATGAGGTCCCGGTCGACTGGATCGACGATCCCGACAGCCGCGTTGACATCGCGGCCACCGCGCTGGCCGATCTCAAAGGCGTCGCCCGGCTCGGGCGTGCCCTCGCCAGCGGTGCGCTGCCCGTGCGTGACCTGCGCCGCCAGCTCGGCCGTGCGCCGCTGGAACCGGCTGTCCCCGGCGTGCCGGTCGGGTTGCCCAGACAGCTGGTGCGGTTCACCGGCGTAGGGCTGGCAAGCACCGCGGCCTACCTGGTGCTGTACGTGCTGCTGCGCGGCCTGGCCGGCGCGCAGGCCGCGAACCTGCTCGCGCTGGCGCTCACCGCGGTCGCGAACACCGCGGCGAACCGGCGGCTGACCTTCGGTGTACGAGGCCGCTCGGGAGCCGGTCGCCACCAGCTCGAGGGCCTCGTCGTCTTCGTTCTGGGACTCGGGCTCACCAGCGGGGCGCTGGCCGCTCTGGGCGCGCTGGCCAGCCATCCCGGCCGGCTGCTGGAACTGGGCATCCTGGTCGCCGCCAACCTCGCCGCGACGGTCATGCGCTTCCTGCTGCTGCGCGCCTGGGTCTTCCACCCACACCGCCAGCGGCCGTGACCACGGCGGCGGCCATCCGCGCCCGCCGCGTCAACAGCGGCATCACCGACATCAGCGACACCGCTGACACCGCTGACACCGCTGACACCGCTGACACCGCTGACC
>NZ_CAKJTR010000122.1:0-15384 GCF_917627355.1 Protofrankia sp. Cj3
ACGTAATTACCGCAGGCGCTTATGGCTCCGGCTTCGGTGTGGGGGTAGCCGACTGGAATCCCGAACTCGTTGATGCGAGTCGGCATGCCCGGCAGTTGACGCCCGGTCTGTGTCGGGGCCTGGGGCGGGCTGGTCCCGGTGCCGCTCCCCTCGCTGGGTCTGGCCACGACGGTGCTGGAGGCCTCGGCACTCGGCTGCATGCGTCCCACAGGTTCGGCCCCTCGCGGCTGGGTGGCAGTCGCGTCCGGCGCGGGAAAGGCGTAGCGGCCGAGGAGAACACCAGCGATCATCGTCACCACACCGGTGGCCGCCAAGAGGCCAGCGAGACGGCGTGTGGCCCAACCATCCTGGTTGACCAACGTCCCCTCCTTCGGCGTGACGGCTTTGGACGTGACTGCTCTGGCGACGACAGTCGACCCATTATCCCAATATCAGCCGGTCGGGATGCCAAGAACCGGTCAGAACGGCCATGGCGAGGGCGCCTGGTTGTGGTCCCCAGGGTCGAGCATTCGCACAGCAGCCGGCCTGTCCAGCGCTTTGGGCTGGTCGGGGGTGCCGGACGACGCGGTCGCTCCAGTCGCGAGGAAGAAGTTGACGACGGCGGCAGCGGCCCCGACGAGGAAGGCGAGCCCGAAGCCGGCGAGTACGCCACCCTTGCCGATTGCCGAGGCACGGTCGAGGCCCATCCGTTCGCCGAGTGCCCAGGCTATGCCACCGAGGAGTACTGCGGCGACGGCCGCGATCACGGCGTAGGCGGCGAGACCGTTGACGAGATCCTTGAGCGCGTTGATCCCCGGCGCTTTGGAGTCGTCAGGCTTGATCTGAACCTGAGCCAGGATGACCCTTACCTGCGCGGTCGTGGCTTGGACGATCATTGCTGTTCCCTTCCTGGGGCCAGGTCGGCGCGCAGATCGTCGGATGATACGCCTGGAGCTGCAATCCGATCATGCGTGACGGAAGTTGCCGCGGTGGCTGTGTCGCCGATCTCATCGTTGTCGACGCCGATGTCATCCTGGTCACGGCAGGCGTCGACAACGGTCGCGGCCAGTCGGAGGAAGGCCCGCCGGCTGCGCCACCGCAGCCGGAAGAACGGAATCGGCACGCTGTTGCGCTGTCCCCGGCCAGCGTTGTCCCTACGGCTGGGGCCGTTTCCCGGACGGGCGGGAGCTACGTCTGTCACAGTGTCGTCCAGCCGCGCGTCATAAGGGATACGGACTATCGCATCCACCCGTCGAGCTAGTTTGGCCGCGGCCGACCGGGTCTGCGGTGACCATCGCCCCCGGCGGACCGATACGGCTGCGACGATCACCGCTGGAGGCGGGCCGCCGTGGCCTGCCCGCAGACCGCCTGAGGCACGCAACGAGGCCGCGGCTTCGGTGAGATCACCGGGAAGTGCTGGTACGACCAGGACGATGACTCTGGCATCGCCGAGTGTGATCGAAGCCAGCGGCGAGTTCCAGTCGAGTGGGGTGTCGACGAGCACCAGCGGGTACGCGACTCCCAGCGTGGCGAAGGCTGAGGCGAGTACCTGGGGGGTGAGCGGGCCGGGCATCCCAGCTGGCACCAGCGCGGGCGGGGGTGCCGCGACCTGGTCGGTCGGCGCTGAGGTGGTAACACGTGCTTTGCCTGACCGGGGAGCTGCCGGCGCTGCCGGTTCGCTTGGCCGGCAGGCAGGCAGGACGTCCAGACCCGCGGCGTCCCCGCTCAGGTAGGTTCCGTCGGCGCCACCATTGATCAGCCAGCGCAGTTCGCTGACCGGCCGAGTCGCTCCACCCCGACGGGCCCGGTAGGAGATGGCGTCCGCGACGAGATCACTGACAGTGGCCGATGGGTATGCGCCGACACGGTCCGCGAGCGACATCCCGGATGTGCTGTCCGGGGCGAGGCCCATCGGGGTCGCTGTGTGTTCCAGATCGTCGCAGAGATCTACGGCGAGCACGGGCTCACCGCGGATGCCCGCGAGAGTCAGACCGATCATCGCTGTGACGGTGGTACGGCCCGAGCCGCCGGTCAGTGATGCGATCGCCACCCGCCGGGAGCCCGCCAACGGCGCGGCGGCCCGGTCCGTGAGGGACTCGCGGACTGGAATCTCCTCCCACGGTTCCAGGGCGCTGGCGTCTGCCCATGGTTCCTGCCACGGCCACAGCTCCTGGCTGGCCCGGGGTGCGGGCACCGCGGGAAGACGCGTTTGCTCCGCTGTCGATCCTGTTGAGGGCTTCTGCCCAGCCGGGGCAGCCAGCGGGCCCGCGGCCTCGTCCACGTGTTGACCGGGCGGCCCGATGGGCTCGTCGGATTCCGCCGCGCCGGATCCGGCGGTCTCCATCGCCAGTGCCTGGGCGTCGGTCGTGGTCCCGTTCGGCCTCCGCGGCTTGTCGCGCCCGCGGCGCCCGCTCAACGGCCCGGGGATCCGGGCCTCCGGTGCCGCGGAGAAATCACGCTCACGTCGCCGCTGGCTGCCCCGACGCACGGCCGTGGGCAGGCCTTCGGCGGCATCCGGGTCCGCTGGAGGGGGTGACGAGTTCGGCTCGGCGGATGGTCGGGCCACTACCGTGGGGGCTGTCGGCGTCACGGTAGTGGGCGGGGGCAGCGCCACAGGCGGGACCGCCGTCGGTTCCGCCTGTGGCGCTGCCCGCTCACGGTCCGCTGTCTGTTCAGGGATCGCGGGCCCGATCCCGCCAGGGGCATCGATCACTTCGGCAGGTGTGGGCTCTGTGGCTTTTTGTGTCTGAGCTGTCTCGTCCTGTAGCAGGAATGTCTCGGCTTGGCGGGGATCGTCGACCGAAGCGGGGCTGTCGTCGGTCGGGCCGCCGCGGAAGCGGCGACGTCGACGCCCGGCCATCCGGCCGTTCGCCGTGTCCGCACCAGAGCCGGCGCCAGCCGCGGTTGCGGATCGGGGCGTCGGGATCGGCTCGGTGGGGGGCGTGCCACGGGTCGTCGAGGCTGGACGTGGGGTCGACGCGGGTATCCGGGCGCCGATCAACGAGACGGGACGTGCGTCACCGTCCTCATCATACGGCCCCTGCGACACATCGGTCACGCGCTGTCGACCTCCGTGGTAGTCTCCGGCTGCTTGATGCCCATTACCGCTACTTGTGGTTGGTTGGTTTCTGCTTTGAACGGATCGATGTAACACGAGCAGTTCAAGTATGACAAGCCCCCTTCAGGACTCGTCACGGTGGCTTGCATGGGTGTAACTTCCGGCGCCAGCGACGATGTGCTCGGGAAGGGGGTCGTCGCGTGGCACAGGAAGGCGTCCCGGTGGCGGCGTTCGCGGCAGGCAGGGATCCCGCGGACGATGACGTGCTGACGGTCGACGAGCTTGTCGCGTGGTTGCGGCTCTCGGAGAGTACGGTGCTGAAGCTCCTGTCTGAACGGGAGATCCCGGCCCGCAAGATAGGTCACCAGTGGCGTGTCCGCCGCGGCCGGGTCCGGGACTGGCTGGACGGCCGGGAGTGATGTCTCCCGGTTCGCGCGTCGAGTCGACGCTGTCCCGGCAGGCGTCCAGGATGATCGTGATTGTGACCGCGCTGGTGCTGCTGGGTGGTGTTATGTCGGCCTGTTCGGCGATCCGTGACGTTGCGACGCGAGCCACCACCGGCCCACCCGTGACCGGGCCGCCACCGGCCGCGAACATACCGCCCGGCCCTCCTCTCGCCACTGCCTCACCACCGGCCCCCACTCCGCTGGATACCTATGATCCCGCAAGCGTGGCCGCGGACTGTTTCGTTCGCTGGCAGTCCTTTGACGCGCGGGCCGACAGCGGGCCGAACGCGGGCTTGGCGCGCGCCCGCAACTGTATGACCCCGGACTTCTTCGCCCAGCTCGGCGGGGACGGCCTGGGTGAAGGCGCCGCGTCGGGAGCGGACCGGGCCTGGTTCGACCTGCAGGCGGCCGGCACCCGGTCCAGGGTCGTGGTATTGGCCACATCCTCGTTCGGCGGTGTCGACACCAAGGCCACCGGCCGGGTGGTGTTGTTGCTGAACGTGCGTCGCACGACTGTGAGTGACCACACCGGTGACCGGGTGGAGACCGTGTCGAACCCGCTGCTGACGTTGTTGCGCCAGCCCGACGGCACCTGGCTGGTGGCCGGAGCGGATCTCGCAAACTCCTACGGCGATGCGCCGGGCCGGTAAACGATGGTGTCGGGAGCGGACCGGGCACGTAGCCGGCGGCGGTGGATGATCTGGACAGGCGTCGGTCTCACGGGCACCGTCATCGCGTTTGTCTTCGTGGTCGTGGCGATTGTTGTGATCATCGCTGGGCCGTTCATCGGGAACAACGGATCTGGGCGGAGCCGGGTCATCACCAACGGGGATGGCATCCCGCCCGAGTACCTGCCCATGATCACCGAAGCGGCGAACAACGCCGGCTGCGACGAGGTCACCCCGGCCGTCCTGGCAGCTCAGCTGCATCAGGAGTCCGGCTTCAACCCGACCGCTCAGTCCGGCGTGGGCGCGATGGGGATCGCCCAGTTCATGCCCGGGACCTGGGCGATCCATGGCCATGGGGATGTGTGGAATCCAGCTGACGCCATCCCGGCCGCGGCCCGTTATGACTGCGAGGTGGCCGCGTCCGTGGCGTCCGTGCCTGGCGATTCGCAGGAGAACATGCTCGCGGCCTACAACGCGGGGCCCGGCTCCGTGCTGGCCTACGCTGGTCTTCCGCCTTACCCGGAAACCCGCAACTACGTACGAACCATCCTCGCGTTGGCGCAGGTCTACGGTGACGCCGTCGCCACCGGGGCGCCGGTGTCGGCCACCGCCGTCGCTCCGGTGGTGGCATTCATGCGCTCCCAGCTCGGCAAGGCGTACGTGTGGGGCGCGACTGGGCCGGACGCCTGGGACTGCTCGTCGCTCGTGCAGGCGGCGTACGCGCAGATCGGGGTGTCGATCCCGCGGGTGACCGTTGACCAGATGCGGGCTGGTCCGTCGGTGTCCGGGGTTGATCCCCAGCCCGGCGACCTGCTGTTCATCCCGGGCGCCGACGGTACGCCCGTGGCACCTGGCCATGTCGGGATGTACGTCGGTGACGGCCGGGTGATCGCGGCGAAGGGCGCTCGCTGGGGAGTCGTCGAATCGGACCTGTCGGACTGGACGTCGATCGTGGCGGTGACACGTCCGCTCGCCGGTCCGTGAGTGTGCGGGGCTTCTCATGCGACGGCGGTGACGAAGTGCGAGATTCCGTCCGCGATGTTCCCGAGCAGACAGACCGTCGACTGGACCAGACTGGCCGCGTCAGTAGGTGTGTTCGCAACATAGAAGATCACAAACGCGATTGCGCACACCGGTGCGAGCTTCTTCATGCCAGACCTCGCGGGGAAGACGGGTGGACGGGCGCCGTCCACGATGACCGGAGCCTGCCGCTACCCACGGTGTTCCGACATGCTGATAACTCGTTTGCGTAACCAGCTGAATACGCGTGGTCTCTTCTGTCCGGACCGTCGGGAGCCCTCGATGGCTGGTTTATCGGTTTGGTCTGTTTCGTCAGGGTTTATTTCGCCCTGGCCACGGTCGTGATGACACCGTTCGAGTCGACCCGGCGGATCCGGTCGTTCTTGTCGTCGGCGATGTAGAGGTTGCCCGCGCCGTCGACAGCGGTGCCGGTCGGGCTTGACAGCTGTGCCCGGGTGGCTGCGCCGCCGTCCCCGGCGTAGCCTTCGGTTCCGTTGCCGGCAACGGTGGTGATCATACCGTCGGAGGTCACCCGCCGGACGCGCTGGTTGCCGTAATCAGCGATGTAGAGGATGCCGTCAGGACTGACCGCGACGCTTGGGATGCGCAGTTTCGCCGCGGTCGCGGGGCCGCCGTCCCCGTCATAGCCGTAGGCGCCGTTACCGGCCACCGTGCTGATGGTCCCATGCGGGTCGATCTTCCGGACGCGCTCGTTGCCGAGATCCGCCACGTAGAGGGTGCCGTCGGCGGCGATCGCCAGCCCGTTCGGGTTGTCGAACTCGGCTGCTGTGGCAGGCCCGCCGTCCCCGGAAAAGCCCTTGGTACCGACACCGGCCACGGTCGTGATAACGCCGCTCGGGCTGATCCGCCGGATGCGCTGGTTACCGTAGTCGGCGACGTAGAGGGTGCCGTCGGCCGCGAGGGCCAGCCCATTCGGTTCGTTCAGCTGCGCGGCGGACGCCGGGCCGCCATCCCCGGTGAAGCCGGCCGTCCCGGTACCCGCGATCGTAGTGATGATCCCGTTTGTATCGATCTTCCGAATGCGCTGGTTGCTTGAGTCGCTGATATAGATGTTTCCCGACGAGTCCAGCACCGTTGCGGCTGGGCTGTCGAGCTGTGCCTGGTTCGCGGGACCGCCGTCCGAGGTGAAGCCGCTGGTCCCAGTGCCGGCGACGGTCGTGACGGTCCCGTCCTTGCCGATTTTGTGGATTTGGTGACTGGTCCAGTCGGTGATGTAGAGCGCACCAGCCCGGTCGATGGTGACGTCATAGGCGTCCAGCCCCGACAGCGTCACCGCCGGGCCGGCATAGGCCACACCAGGGGAGTAGGTCGCGGACGGCGTGGCTTGATCGCGATGATGGTTCTCGGCGGTCATCAGCGCGACGCCGAAGACCAGCGCGAGTATCACGATGCCCGCGACACCGGCGATGAGCCAGGCCCGGCGGGACGGCTGGGACGGCTGGGACGGCTGCGCAGGGCGTTGTTGCTGCCACGGTGGTGGGTAGCCGGACACTGGTTGCGGTTGGGCCGGCCAGGCCGGAGCAGGCGTCCCGGCCGGAGTGAAACCCCGGCCGGCCGGCGGGACGAACGGGTTCGCCTGCCACCATCCTGAGGCAGGTTGTGCCAGCGGTTGCTGAGCCGGTCCGGCTCCCTGGCCGCGCGGCGGGAACTGCTCCGGGGCGAGCCTGGTCGGCGGAGTGTCCGTCGCCGGCGGCACCCAGGGGTCAGCGTCCGGAGACCATCCGCGCGGACCGCTCGGCGCGGACCCGGATGCCGCCGGCGGCCGCGGGCCGGCCGAGCCCGGCCGGGCCAGCTGGCGCTGTGCCGCGTGCCGTACCTCGTCGTCGAGGCGAACCCCGATACCTGACTGGGCGAGCCAGTCCGGGCCGAACGTGCTTGCGGCGGCCTGGGCGAGTTCGAGTGCGAACTGGGTGGCACTCGGGAAGCGGGCGGCTGGGTCCTTGACCAGCGTTTTCATGATCACTCTACTGATCGGCTCGGGCACGTCGGTCAACGGTGGTGGATTCACATTGAGGTGATGGTTGACCAGCGCGCCTACGGACAGGGCCCGGCCGAAAAGCGGCCGGCGGGCCAGTAGCTCGTAGAGCACCCCGCCGAGCGCGTAGAGATCGGTCGAGACATACAGACGACCACCGGTGATCTGTTCGGGAGCCATGTAGCGAGGAGTCCCGAGAACCCCGCTCGCCGTCGTCTCGGTACCTTCGAAAATCTTTGCCACGCCGAAGTCGGTGACTTTGAGCAGCCCGTCCGAAGCGAACATCATGTTGTCAGGCTTGATGTCGCGGTGCAGGACGTTGTGGGCGTGCGCGGCATCCAGCGCGCCCGCTGCGGCAAGACCCAGCGCGCAGGTGGCCTCGGGTGACATCGGGCCGGCCGCCAACCGCTGGCGCAGCGTGCCGCCGGGGAGCAGCTCCATGACGAACAGACAGGTGCCCTGATGCTCGATGTAGTCGTGGATGCGCACGATATGCGGATGGTCGAGTTCGGCCAGTACTCGTGCCTCGGCGAGGAAACGGGCGCGCAGGTTCACGTCACCGGCGGTGTCGAGCAGGACTTTGATCGCGACATTCCGACCGATCAAACGATGTCGGCCGCCGAGCACAAGCCCATAGCCACCACGGCCGAGTTCCCCTTCGACCTGGTAGCCGGGGAGCGCGGTCTGCACCAGCGAGCGATCGATCAACAAAGGCCAGTTTCCGTTCGCCACCGTATGGACGGCATTCGCCGCGACCGTGCCCGGCGGGGGTCACGCCGACGACCGACATCCCCGTCAGCCATGAATTCAGTCGTGAGTGTACGGCTGTCGCCACATGCTCATCTCCGGGTGGTCATGGGTGACTCTGGTAGATCAGTGATATAGATCATAACAGCATCTCGTTGATGACTTTTCGGATCCATCCTGGAGCTGTGTGTAATCGTTTTGTACGTCCGGCGCGACGGGCATCCGCTGTCCCGCTGGCGAGCCGGCGCCGCGGCTCATCCGGTGACGCGCGCGGTGACCTGGTCGGTGACGCGGTGGCGTGGACCTCGCGTGGGGCATGCAGGATCGTGAACATGTCGCCGACGCGCCCGCGGCCATCGGACTGGGAGGTCCCGAAAAATCATGTCGCCTATCGAGCCGTCCATCGATGCCGTCCAGCACGCCTCTCCCATCATGGGAACGCCGGAATGGACAGCTCTCGACAAGCACTTCGCCGAGCTCGCCGACATCCATCTGCGTAACCTTTTTGCTAATGACCCGAACCGGGGCGAGAGACTCGCCGTGGCAGCCGACGGCCTGTACCTCGACTACTCGAAGAACCGGGTAACCGACCAGACACTGGAATTGTTGGTGGCTTTGGCCGAGCGCGCGCGGCTGCGTGCGCAGATCGAGGCGATGTTCACCGGCCAGAAGATCAACACAACTGAGCGCAGGGCTGTTCTTCATGTTGCGCTGCGCGCCCCCGCGGACGCCGTCGTCGACGTGGACGGTGTGAATGTCGTTCCCCAGGTGCATGCCGTGCTCGAGCGGATGTCGGTGTTCGCTGACAAGGTCCGTTCCGGTGTCTGGACCGGCGTCACCGAGAAGCATATCCGGACCGTTGTCAATATCGGGATCGGAGGTTCGGACCTCGGGCCGGCCATGGCGTACGAAGCACTAACGGATTACTCCGACCGCTCGATACAGTTCCGTTTCGTATCGAATGTGGATGGTACCGACATCTGGGAAGCGACAGCTGATCTCGACCCGGCCGAGACGCTGTTCATCGTGTCGTCGAAGACCTTCACCACCCTGGAGACGCTCGCGAACGCCCGCGCCGCGCGGGCCTGGCTGGTCGACGCGCTCGGCCCGGACGCGGTTCCGTTCCATTTCGTGGCAGTCTCGACGAACACGGAGAAGGTGACCGAGTTCGGTATCGACAGTGCCAACATGTTCGAATTCTGGGACTGGGTGGGCGGACGTTACTCGCTCGACTCGGCGATCGGCCTGTCCCTGATGCTGGCGATCGGGCCGGACAACTTCCGGGACATGCTCGCCGGGTTCCACGCGATGGACGTGCACTTCCGTACCGCCCCGTTCGAGCGGAACCTACCGGTGCTGCTCGGTCTGCTCGGCCTGTGGTACCGGGACTTCTTCGGTGCGCAGACCCATGCGGTGCTGCCCTACAGCCACTATCTCGGGCGTTTTCCCGCCTATCTCCAGCAGTTGGACATGGAGAGCAACGGCAAGTCGGTGGACCGGGCTGGGCGAACGGTGCCTGTCCCCACCGGCCCGGTCGTGTGGGGGACCCCCGGTACCAACGGGCAGCATGCCTACTTCCAGCTCATCCACCAGGGAACCGCGCTGGTCCCCGCCGATTTCATCGGTTTTCTCACCGCCAGCCACGACGTGCGTGCGGGTGGTGTGGACCACCATGTACTGCTGATGGCGAACTTCTTCGCCCAGACCGAGGCACTGGCGTTCGGCAGGACGGCCGAGCAGGTCGCCGCCGAACGCGTGGACCATGAAATCATCCCGCATCGGACATTTCCGGGAAATCGGCCCACCAACACGATTCTCGCTGACCGGCTGACCCCGTTCCGGCTCGGTCAGCTGATCGCTCTCTACGAACACAAGGTCTTCACTCAGGGTGCGATCTGGAATATCAACAGTTTCGACCAGTGGGGTGTGGAGCTCGGCAAGGCGCTCGCGGCGCGGATCATTCCGGAACTGTCAGCGGACGGGCCGGTGGAGCTGGCGCACGACAGCTCCACCAACAGTCTCATCCGCCGGTTCCGTGCCGCGAACGAGTCATCGGAGCGCGAGTTCTGATTTGGCCGTATTGTCTGAATCGTCGAGCGTGCCGGTACGCTGGTAATTCGTGTTATTCGACATTAATGCGCGGCACATCTCTTGCTTTTCGTCGGTGAAATCCGGGATCTTGGTTACCCTCGGTAGTATCGCTGCATGGGGTGTACGTATCCCGTAGCTCGGGGAGAGAGCACCCTGTGGGCGGTTCCGGTTCGGGAGGCCTGCCGGACCGCCAGGACGACATGAGCCAGGAGGTGTCGCCTCGCCGCCAACCGGCCGGGGTGCGGGGCCGCGGCCAAGCGGCGCGGAACGACGACAGGTGCCGACGACATGTGCCGGCGGGAGTACCGGGGGGCGGAAACATGCAGGTCGAGGCCGGTCATCTGCGGATGTCGGTGACCCATTCGGGGTGCGATGTGCTCATCGTGCTCGATGGCGAACTCGATACCCGCGGCCGGCTGAGGTTCCGCCAGGAGATCCATGAACTGCTGGGCCGCGGCGGCACGGACGTGACGGTGGATGTCGACGGCCTGCATGCCGTCGACATCGCTGGAATGGCGGCGTTGCTGCGGGCCGAACTGCTGTTGCGAGGAGTCCACTCCAGTCTTCGGGTGCGGGGGGCCTCCCCGGCGTTCATGGCGTTGCTGCGTTCGACCGGTCTGACCGGTCGCCTGCGGGTTGATGCCGGGTCACGGCGATCGGGCGCGCCGGCCTCCGCCGCCGCTGGCGGTCGGGCGCACTGACCGCCCGTCCCGCTGGGCGCCCGGGGATGCGCACGGACGGCATGCGGGCTCACGGATGCGCGGGCTCACGGATGCGCGGACTGGCGCGACACGATCAACCGTAGCAGCCGCACAGGCGGTGGTCCGCCATCCTCGATGTCGCCGGGAGACTCGTCGTCGAGGTCGGGGACCAGCTGGAGCCGGGGCCGGCGTACTTTTTCGATCATTTGTTCCACCCGATGCATAGCCAGCATGCCGATCATGAGTACCAGTGGGAATCCCAGCACAATTGTTATGGATCCGGCCATCGCGTCCTCCGCGGCTCGCCCGAAAACACGGAAAGTTTTCCCGTGATCTCTCTGTGCCTCCACACTCCTGTTACCCACGGTCGTGGGAAATTCACCTTTTGGCGACGGCTTCGTCCGTCCAGGGTGAGCGCCGCGATCGGCCGGCGCGTGGCCGGCACAGGTGTGGCCGACACGAATGTGATCAAGTTTTTTCGGGTGTCCGGGATGCGCTGAGGAAGCCTCCTGGCTCACGGCGGGCGTCCGGCAGCAAGCCGGGCACCCGGCCGAATTCGTCTCCTGTCACCATGTCTGGTATGTCGAGGCCTGCCGTTGCGCAACCGGCGGGCTCAGGCGGCCGACCGCCGGAAGGCCCGCCGCTGCGTGGTCCCTACCGCGGTCCGTGGCCCGTCGGGCGCGCCGTGCCGACCGAGTCCCAGTTGCGGGCGCGGATGCGGATGCTGCTCGAACAGCTTGAGATCTCGCAAGCCGAGATCGTTCTGTACCGGGCGGCCTATGTGCGGGTCAGCGAGGAGGAGATCGCCGACCGTCCCTGGCTGCGCACTCCCCTCGAGCGCCTCACCGTCCCCCGTCTCGCCCGGGCGCTGGCCCGTGAGCTCGACGCTATGGAGCGTTTCCGATTGTGGGCAGAGGAGCTCCACCAGCTCCAGGAAGAAGCCTGCGCCCGCGGTCTGCTCAACTCGCCGTAGCGTCTCGCAAAGACCGTCTCGCAAAGACCGTCACGCGGGGACCGAGAACTCCTCGAACAACCGGCGGGCCTGGGCAGCCCCGGCGATGTTGCCCTTCTTCTCGTAGCACGCGATCGCCGTGTCGATCTTCGGGCCGGCCGTGTCGCCCTGGCCGGTCCGGTGGAGCACCTCGGCATAGGCCAGCCATGCCTGCGCCTGCCCGTCCCAGTCGTCGGTCCTGCCGGCGAGATCGCACGCGGCCTCGGCGAACCGGACGGCCTCGACCTCACGTCCGCGCATCGCGAGCACCTTCGCGTGCACCCCGCACCAGCCAGCCTGCGCGGGGACCTGGTCGCCGGCAGCGGCGTCGCGGGAGCGGGACACGTAGGTGGCTGCCTCGTCGAGGCGTTCGAGCTTGAGCAAGACGTCGGCGAGGGCCGCGGCACGCGTGGCCAGGTGCGCGCGTTCACCCATCCGGGCCAGCCGGCGGCAGCTGCGCCGCAGCTCGTGTTCGGCCGTGTCGAGGTCGTCGGTCAGTAGGGCGATACGGGCAACAACGAAGCCCCCGTAGAGCGGATCTCCGCGGGGGCTCCGGACGTCCCAGACGATCTCTTCAGCCCGGGCCAGATGGTCCATGGCGGCATCGAGGTCTCCCGCCATCGTGAACAGCACGGCCAGCTGGGCGAGCAGGGAACGGCGCAGGCCGCGGTCGTCCCCAACACCGGCCAGCGCCCGCGTGGCCCGGTCGACCGACTCGCCGACCGGGCGAGGGGCAAGGCTCAGCAGATGGACGAGGTCACGGCGCATGGTCTGGGCATCGCGAAGTACGCCGGACTCCTCGGCGTGGCGGACGGCGGCCTGCATGGCCCGCTCGGCCAGGGCATAGCGGCCAGCCGCCATGTGAGCGGCGGCCTGGCTGCGGCAGGCGAGCGCGGCACCGACCTCGTCCCCGTTCTGGATGAAGATCGGTAGTGCTCGGGTCGCCTCACCCAGGGTCTCAGCGACCAGCCCCTCCGGGCTCGTCGCGAACATGAGCCGAAGGTGGGCGAGCCGCGCGTGCGCCCGCAGGCCGGTGTCGCCGATCCGGGTGGCCCGGTCCGTGGCTTGGCGCAGCATGCGTTCGGCGTCGCTGAACCGGCCGAACGAGTGCAGCGCCCAGCCAAGGTCGATCTCGGCACGGATGCGCAGCGGATCGGTGACGGGAAGGAGTGTGATCGCTCGTTTGAGCAGCCCGGCCGCGCCTGTCTCGTCGCCCTGGCGGACCCGGTCAGCGGCTTCGATCAGGCAGGCCGCGGCGCGGTGCCCGAGCTCCGCGGTCTCGGTGTCGCGCAGCCCGAGCTCGACCCGGTACCGGTAGGCCTGTTCCAGGTGATACCCGACCAGCTCATCATGCTCACCAGGGCGCCCCATCATCCTGGCCTGCAACCAGGCGGCGAAGCCTTGGTGCAGCTCGGCGCGCTGGCGCTTCGATGTCGCCTGGTAGGCGCAGTCGCGCAGCAGGACGTGCAGGAACCGGAAGGCCTCCACACCGGGCAGGTCCGACCGGTCGGCATGAACCAGTTCCTTGCGTACCAGCGCCTGGCAGTGCGCGGCCACGCCGGCCCGGTCCGCCGGGGCGGACAGCTCGACCACCGCGTCGAGGTAGAACCGCTGACCGACAACGGCGGCACGTTCCAGCACCCGTCGCTCGTGCATGTTGAGCCGGTCGAGACGGGCCGCGAGCAGCGCGGAGATCGTGGGTGGGACCTGGACCGAGCCAAGGTTGCCGGTCGCGATCCACCGGTCGCCCTCCCGGCGCAACAACCCGTCGTCGACCAGGGCCGCGAGCGTCTGTTCGACGAACAGCGGGTTCCCCGCGGCTGACTCGGTGATTCTGGAAACCAGCGCGGGGTCGAGGTCGTTGGACCCCATCAACGTGCGGATCAGCCGCTGGCAGCGTTCCTCGCTCAGCGGCTGCAACAGCATCGACGTGGCGTTGAGTTTGCCGCCGCCCCAGCTCCGGCGCTCCTCCAGCAGCTCCGGCCGGGACAGGCACAGCAGCAGGATCGGTGCCTCCCGGGACCAGTCGGCGACATGCTCGATCAGGTCCAGCAGGGTCGGCTCAGCCCAGTGGACGTCATCGAACCAGACGATCAGCGGACGTTTCTCGGCGAGCGCGGCCAGAAAGGTGCGGACCGCCCAGAAGCTCTCCTGCGCGCCAACTTCAGCACCCCCGAGACCGACCAGCGGTGCCAACCCGTCCACCACGGCGGCGGCGTCGCCGATGACGTTGTCGACGCCATCCAGCAGCTCGCGCAGGCGACGCCGGCCCTCGGGCGCGCTCTCGTCGGCGGACATGCCGGTCGCCTGGCGGACCATTTCCATCAGCGGCCAGTACGTGATGCCTTCGCCGTAGGACAGACAGCGCCCGGTGAGCACCGTCGCCCGCGGAGCCATCGCCTCGCAGAACTCCCCGACCATGCGGGATTTTCCGATGCCGGCGGGGCCGAGCAGGGTAAACAGGTGGCAGGTACGTTCTTCGATCACCTGTTCGAGGGCGTCATCGAGGCGGCGGCGTTCCCGGTCCCGGCCGATCACTGGTGCGGCAAAGCCGTCCGGGGCGAACCGCGCGCCGGGGCCGACGCCGGGGTGCGCCAGACCGATCAGGCGGTGGGCCCGCAGGGGGGCCTTCTTGCCCTGGACCACCAGGGGGCCGACCGGTTCGCTGCGCACATCCGAGCGAATCATCCGCAGGGTTGCCTCAGCGATGAGGATCTCGTCGGGGTCGGCGGCCTCCTCCAGGCGGGAAGCGACATTGACGGCATCGCCGGTCACGCCGCCACCGGTACCAGGCCCGCCGACGGTGACCTCGCCCGTGTTGATGCCGATGCGGATCCGGAACCGAAATCCCCAGTCCCGCTGGAGATCGGCGTTGAGCGTGGCCATGCTGGCGCGGATCTCGAGGGCGGCGCGGGCGGCGCGCAGCGCATCGTCCTCATGCAGGATCGGGATACCGAAAACAGCGAACACCGCGTCCCCGATGAACTTCTCGACACTGCCTCCGTGGGCCGAGATCACTTCGCGGGCGGCGCTGAAGAAGCGCCACATCACCTGCTGTAGCGGTTCGGAGTCGAGCTGTTCACCGATGGCGGTATAACCGGTGACGTCGCAGAACATGATCGTTACAGTCTTGCGAGCGCCGATCCCGAACGTGGGCAGCGGAGTACCGCAGGAGAAGCAGAAGCGTGCTTCCTCTGGGTTGGCCTTTCCGCATGTCGGGCAGGCGACCATGTGCCGGATCGTAGGCCGCGGCGATGCCAGACGGGACGCCGATGTCGGTGTCAGTCGTTTCAGATGATCGTGATCTGTCCCACAGTGGCGGGCGGGGTGGCTGCCTCGACTCCCCCGGTGACGGGTTCTGGTGAATTAATTGATCTTGTTTGGCTGCCTGGCAGGCGAGCGTCCAGGTGGATGATCAGGCAAAAGTATCGGTTGCCACCATCGACTGCCCGTTTTCGTTCCAGTGGCCTGGGGCGTGTCTGATGGATGTTGGTCGAGGTGGGCGATGATCCAGAAGGTGGCCTGCAAGGCGGAGGAGGTCCGGATAGCGGTGTTCTATCCGGACCGACGACAACGGGGCAGGACACCTTCTGGGCATTGATCCGCACGATCGAAGATCCATCAGATACGCCCCAAACCCGCTGCTCGCGGACCAAGTCGCTCCGTGCTTTGGCGGTCCTACCTAAG
>NZ_CAKJTR010000123.1:0-1020 GCF_917627355.1 Protofrankia sp. Cj3
GTGTTGACCAGGTAGGCGAGGGCGAGCGGAACCAGCCACAACGCGACCAGGTAGCGTCCTGGCAGCCGCCCGGTCGGGACGATGTGCAGCCCGTCGTCCTGCGGCCGGCCGGTCAGGCCGAGCAGCGCGGCTCCGAGCAGAACGACTCCGAGCAGCGCACCCGTCGATGTCGGCCCGGCCCAGTCGAACACCGTGTCCAGCAGCACCTGGGCCTGCACCCGCGCCGCCCACGGGGTGCCCGTGTGCAGCATCTGAAACAGGAACGACGGCATCCAGGGCGCGAACAGCACAGCCGAGGCAACCATCGCCAGCAGCGCGGACAGCGCGGAGCGGCGATAGGAAGGCCGCCGCCGGGCCTGCACCGCCAGGAACACCGCAACCGTGGTGACCAGCAGAAACGTCCAGTAATGCGTATAGACCAGCGCGGCGGTGGACACGGTCAGCAGCACCAGGCGGCGGCGGGACGGCTGTTCCAGCGCCCGCACCAACGCCAGCCCGAACAGCAGCACCAGCAGCACCACCAGCGAGTACATCCGGGTCTCGCTTCCGTACCGGATCGCGTACGGAGAACACGCGAACAGCAGCAGGGCCGCCGTCCCCACCCGGCCGGGCGTGGCCGCGTCACCGCTGCCGAACATCGCCGCCACCCGGCCGACCCGGCGACCGGCAATCCAGGCAACCGGCAGCGTGCCCAGCGACAGGAGGCCCGACAGCGCCCGGACAGCGACATCCCCCGTTCCGAACAGCCTGATCCACATATGCAGGAGCAGGTAGTACAGGGGCGGCGAACCGTCGTGGCGCAGCGCGTCGAGCAGCCCACCGACCGGTCTGCGAGAGATCTCGACGGTGAGTGACTCGTCCAGCCAGAGGTGGCTCGGCGTCACGAACCGCAGGGACGCGCCAGCCCCGATCGCACCCAGCAGGACGGCTATCAGCAGCCTGCGGATCCACCGGTCCCACAGCGGTGCCCAGCCGGCTGGCGCTGACCGCCCGCTGGCACTGACCGGCTTCGCCACCTGC
>NZ_CAKJTR010000123.1:1692-4383 GCF_917627355.1 Protofrankia sp. Cj3
GCCGGCTGGCTACCCGGCCGCGCGAGGTCATGCCCGCGGTGAACCTCCGCCCGCGGTTTCGGGACGCTGGTGCGTGACCGCGCGGCGTCGATGATCGGTGCCGCGGACGGGACGGCCGCCGTCGATGCCGCCGCGGCCGGCATGACGGACACAGCCGCGGATGCGGGCAGGTCCGCCACCGGGCTCCCAGAAAGGTCGGTGCTCACCAACGAGACGGTACCCACAGTGTCACCAGCCCGATCGTCCATGTCAGCCGCTCGACGCGCCGCGCCGTGGCCGGCCGGCGAACCGCGGGCACGGCGCCGCGGCTCACCGGCCCTGACCAGCGGAGTCATCCGGCTCGACCGCCGCCTCGATCTCCTGCGCGAGCAGGGCGGGAAGAAGTGTGTTACGGCGCCGGCCGCCGGCCTGGCGCACCGCGCCCCGCAGCGCCGGGCCGCTCACCGACACCACCGACAGATGGCGCTGGGCCCGGGTCAGCGCGGTGTAGATCAGCGGACGGGTCAGCATCCGTCCCGCTTCTGGCGGGAACACCGCCACCACGGCCGGCCACTCGCTGCCCTGCGCCCGGTGGACCGTGACCGCCCAGCCGTGCCGCAGATCCCCGACAGCCCCGCTGGGGACATCGACATCGCCACCGGGAAAGGCGACCGTGAGCACGCCCCGGTCACCTACGCCGCGTACCATCCCGATCTCCCCGTTGGCGAACCCGTCGTCCAGATGGTTCGCGGTGGCAACCACCCGATCACCCACATCGAATCCGCCCGCTGCCCCCGCACCGGGGTTGAGCACCTGCTTGAGCGCCTTGTTCAGCGCGGCTGTCCCGGCTGGGCCCCCGTGGACCGGAGTCACGACCTGAACGTCGGTCACCGGGATCCCCAGCGCCCGCGGGATGGAGTCGGTCACGAGCTGGACGACCCGGTGGGCTGCCTCTCCCGCGCTGCGGGCGGGAACCGCCACCACCTCGCGGTCCGGTCCGCGCGGTGGTGGCGGGAGCTCACCCGCGCGGACCGCCATGGCGAGTGTCGCGATCCCACCACCGTCGGCCTGGCGGTAGAGCCGCCGCAGTTCGGTGACGGGCGCCACCCCGGCGTCGAGCAGGTCAGCGAGCACCCGGCCCGGGCCGATGCTCGGTAGCTGGGCCGGGTCTCCGACGAACAGCAGATGGGTACCGTCGGCGCAGGCATCCACCAACGCGGCGGCGAGCTCGGCGTCGAGCATGGACGCCTCGTCGACGACGACGAGGTCGGCCTCGATGGGATTGTCCCCGTCACGCGCGAAGGCCCCGGAGGTTCCCTGCGCCTGCAACAGGCGGTGCAACGTGCTCGCGGGCCAGTCGCACAGCTCCTCCAACCGCTTGGCCGCCCGGCCGGTCGGCGCGGCCAGGGCGATCCGCGCGCCGGCTGCCTGCGCGAGGCGTACAACCGCGGCCACGGTTCGGCTCTTGCCCGTCCCCGGTCCGCCGGTGAGCATGCTCACGCCGATGTCGAGAGCGGTGCGGGCCGCGTACAGCTGGCTCTGGTCAAGGCTCGCCAGGACCGCGGCAAGATCTTCCTCGGGGTCATCCCCGGCCGGGTCCTGCGCGCGGTCATCAGCGGGGATCTCGGCCGGGTCGAGCTCCCCGGGCCCGTCGTCGTCGATGCCGTCGATGCCGTCCAGACTGTCGAACATGTCCGGATGGGCATCCGGCCCCGTGGGGGCCGTCGGCGCCGGCCGGCCGCTCCCTGGCCGGGTGTTCCCCGGGCGCAGCGGCTCGGCGATGGCCAGTAGCCGCGCGATGCCTTCGGCCAGTGTCTGTTCGGCCACGGCAAACCGCTCGAGCGCGGCCAGCTCACCGGTTATGACCACGTGGCCGTCCTCAACCGCGGCGCGCAGCGCCGTGGCCGGATCCGCGACACCATCACGGGCCGCGGCCCGCATGAGCGTGTCCAGCGGTGCCGCGGTGTCGCCGAAGCGGAAGGCCGCCCGGCTGAGCAGATAGGCGATCACGGCCGGGCCTCGCCGGGGGTCGTCGCGCCCCGCGCCCGCCACGCGGGCAAGGCGGTCCGCCTGGGTGAGTTCGGCCTCGCCCGCGGCAAGCAACGCCCAGGGATCCGCGCGTAACGCGTCCGCGACCCCCGGGCCGAGCTCGTCAGTCAGCCCGCGCACCAGGCGTGCCGGCAGATCAGCCGCAATCAGCAGCTCGGCCGCGCGGTAGGCGCCTTCAGCGGCGGCAAAGGAGTCGACCAGCCGCTGGGCCCGGGCCGGGGTGACACCCTCGACCGCTGCCAGCCGGGTCGCCTCAACGTCCGCCGGGCCGCGGATCCCGGCATCGGCGAGCCGGGCGGCGGTCGTCCGGCCGAGCCCCGGCCACAGCCCCGCCGCGCAGAATGCGCTGAAGACGATGGCAGGATCGGTCAGCGGCGCCTCGGTCGGGGCCACGCCGGAAGGCTGGTCAGTCGGCACTGTCTCGGCCTGCATGCCGGCAGCCTACGGCGTGTTTCAGAAGTCGCCGTTCGATCCGTTTCGATGCGTGGGGCTATGCTTCCCGGGACGGCTGAGCAGACGATCAAAAGATCGTGATCGTACACCCCTCAACCTCCTGGGCTTCCCGTTCACCGTTCGACGCCGCTTGTGGAGGGGACTTGCCGTTGAACATGCTGGAAGCCGTTGCGCTGGGCACTGCGCGGGGGCTGACGGAGTGCCTGGGCC
>NZ_CAKJTR010000123.1:4638-6224 GCF_917627355.1 Protofrankia sp. Cj3
GGCCATCCCATGATGATCTGCTCTGTGGATGCCCGGTGACCACCGTCCTGCTCGTCCGCCATGGTCTTACCGCCGTGACAGGCACTGTCCTGCTCGGCTGGACCCCGGGTGTCGGTCTTGACGACCGGGGCCGGGAACAGGCACGGGCGCTCGCGCGCCGCCTCGCGCCGGTTCCGCTTGCCGCGATCGTGTCCAGCCCGCTGCAGCGCTGCCAGGAGACCGCCGCGGCGATCGGAGCCCAGCGGCCCGAACCCACCGACGGTACGGACCAGGCACGTAGCATCACGGTCGACGACCGGCTGGGGGAGTGCCGCTACGGCGACTGGACGGGCCAGGAGATGAAGACCCTGGCCGCTGATCCGCTGTGGCGGACCGTCCAGGAGCACCCGAGCGCGGTGGTTTTCCCCGGGTCCGGGGGAGAGGCCCTGCGTGATACCGCGCATCGCGCGGTCACCGCGATCCGCGACTGGAACGCGAGACTCGGGCCGGACGCCGTCTGGCTGGCGTGCTCCCACGGCGATGTGATCAAGGCGATCGTCGCGGACGCCATGGGCATGCACCTGGATCTTTTTCAGCGCATCTCGGTGGATCCCTGTTCGCTGACGGTCATCCGTTACACCGAACGCCGGCCGTTCGTGATAAGGGTGAACGACCGAGGTGACGGGGTCGCGGACCTGCTGCCAGCTCCACGCACTGCCGATGGCGCGACCGATGGTGACGCCATCGTCGGTGGCGGCGCCGGAACGACCGAATGATCAATATGATCAACAAGAGCGCCCGGCGGCAGGAGCGTGGGGGCAGCGAGCGGGGTTGGGGCGTGTGCGTCGCGAGGGTGCCAGGCGGTCTCAACGCGCGATCACGGCTCCTCATGAGTTCTTGCCGGGGCCGCGGACCGCGGGGGACATGAGCGGGCGGCGAGACTAAGAGACGTGAGTGAGTCTGTTTCCGGCATTGCGCCCGATGAACGTCCGCCGCTCGAGCCGACTGACGCGGGGGGGCTCGACGCGGCCGGCGCTCTCGCGCTCCTGTGTGCCGGCGCGATAACCGTCACGGGCCGCTTGGTCGACGCCAGTAACGCGACCCTGTACTGCGAGATCAGCCACGATGGTGTCGTCGGGCACTGCGTCTACAAGCCGGTCCGTGGCGAGCGGGCGTTGTGGGACTTTCCCGACGGGACGCTCGCCGGCCGTGAGCAGGCCGCCTATCTGGTCTCCGAGGCGACCGGCGCGGGGATTGTGCCACCCACGGTGCTGCGGGACGGCCCTTTCGGCGCGGGCATGGTCCAGCTGTGGATCGATACTGACGAGACCGTCGACCTGGTCGCGCTGACCCGCTCTGATGATCCTCAGCTACGGGCGATCGCGCTGTTCGACGCCGTGGTCAACAACGCCGACCGCAAAGGCAGTCACCTGCTGCCTGGCCCGTCCGGCCGGATCTACGGCATCGACCACGGAGTGACCTTTCATGCCGAGAACAAGTTGCGCACGCTGTTGTGGACGTGGCGGGGGCAGCGGCTGCGCGCCGACGAGCTGGAACTGCTGACCCGCCTGCGAGTGGCGCTCAGTGCCTCGGGAGCGGAGCCGCCT
>NZ_CAKJTR010000123.1:6852-16886 GCF_917627355.1 Protofrankia sp. Cj3
CAGAGCCGCCTGGCCGGCTCGCGACGGCGCTCGTCGGCCTGCTCACGCAAACGGAGATCGAGAGCCTGCGCGCTCGGATCGAGCGGCTGCTGACCGAACGCCGCTTTCCGGTCCCGTCCGGCGACTGGCCGCCTATCCCCTGGCCGCCGTTCTGAGCGGCTCCGGCAAGAGGACTGTCCAGGCGGCGCCTCGCGATCCACGCGCCCCAGCCCCGCTCTTGATCCACGTTCTTCTTGCCGGTCGCTCTTATGGCAATTGGGCCCGTCTGACACGGACCCAGCTACGCTGACACGCATGCAATCCTGGCCGGCCCCCGCACGCTCTCGGCTTCCCGGCCGAGGATTCCCGCTCCGGGTTTTCGACACGGCCACCGGATCGGTGCGCCCGCTCGCGGCCGGGCCGACAGCCCGTATGTACGTCTGTGGGATCACCCCGTACGACGCGACGCATCTCGGGCACGCGTTCACCTACCTTACCTACGATCTCCTTGCGCGGGTCCTCCTGGACGCCGGCCACGACGTTCGCTATGTCCAGAACGTCACCGACGTCGACGACCCGCTGTTCGAACGCGCCAGGCGGGACAACCAGGACTGGCGGGAGATCGCCCGAAGCCAGATCGACCTGTTCCGGACGGACATGGCCGCGCTGCGCATCCTGCCACCAACGGCATATGTGGGAGCGGTCGAGTCGATTCCGCTGGTCATCGAACTCATCGAGAAACTGCGCGGCCGTGACGCCACCTACGAGGTGGACCGGGACATCTATTTCCCGATCGGGGCGGCTCCCCATTTCGGCGAGATCTCCCATCTGAGCCACGACATGATGGTCGACCGGGCGGCCGGCAATGGTGGCGATCCCGGCCGCCCCGGCAAGCGGAATCCGCTCGACCCCCTGCTGTGGCGGGCGGAGCGCCCTGGTGAGCCGGCATGGCCGTCGCCGTTCGGGCCGGGCAGGCCGGGCTGGCACATCGAGTGCGCCGCGATCGCCCTGGCCCATCTGGGGGAGCGGATCGACATCCAGGGCGGTGGTACGGACCTGATGTTTCCGCACCACGAATGCGGCGTTGCCCACGCGGAGGTGGCCAGCGGTGTCCGGCCGTTCGCGCGTACCCATGTGCACACCGCCATGGTCCACCTTGACGGTCACAAGATGTCGAAGTCGAGAGGGAACCTGGAGTTCGTGTCCCGGCTGCTGGTCCGTGGCGTGCCACCGGCGGTGATCCGGATCGCGCTCCTCGGCCACCGGCACACGGCCGAGTGGGAGTGGGCTCCCTCGCTCCTGGGCCTCGCCCGCGAGCGGCTGGTTCGCTGGCAAGCCGCGATCGGTCACGAGCGTGGCCCGGATACCCGGCCGCTGCTCGACGACGTGCGCCGGCACCTGGCCGATGACCTCGACGCGCCGTCCGCCGTCGCCGCTGTCGACCGCTGGGCGGGCGCCGCGCTCAGCACGGGAGGCGATGACCCGCAGGCCCCCGCTCTGGCGCATGCAATCATCGACTCGTTACTCGGGGTGGACGTTGAGCCGATCATGGCTGGAGGAAGTTCAGTTTGATGGGTGCCGACTACCGCCGGGCCGACACCGGCACCGACGCCGAACGGCCGAGGTTCGATGAGGTGGCGCGGGGTTATGATCCACGTCAGGTTGAGGAGTACCTGGCCACGCTGTGGCGGTATGCCAGCCAGGTGACGCGGCGGGCGGCTGCGGCCGAGGCGGCGCTGCAGGCTGACCGCCGCCGCCGCGAGGACGAGACGCGCCTGCCTGACCGCTTCGCCGCGCAGGCAGGCGGGCGGATCGGTCTCATGCTGACCATCGCCCAGCAGGAAGCAGACGAGATCGTCACAGGCGCCCGCAGCATCGCGGAGCAGGCGCTGGAGGAGGCGGTCGAGGACGCCGCCGCCAACCACCCGATCGTACGCAAGGCTCGTGAGCAAGCGGACAAACTGCTCCTCGACGCGGTCGAGGAGTCACGCCAGCGTGCCCGGCAACGCTGCGAGGAGATCGAGACGCAGATCGAGCGGGTGTCGGGAATCCTCGAGGGGCTACGGCACCAGCAGGGCGAGGTGCTCGGCGCGCTGCTGCGCGTGCGGAGCCTGATGGGCTCCGGTGAGATCGACCGTGCGGTCATGGACCTGGCTCGCGCCGGGACGACGGCCGCTACCGGGCCCGCGCAGCCGTCCGAGCAACCCGGAGCATATATGCCGACGGAGGTGCACAGCGCGGACCAAGGCGTGACGTACAGTCATAGCGCCCATGAACCCGTGGCGCATAAGCATCCGGCCGGCGGCTCGGCACCGGAGGCGGCCGGGGGCGGTGCCGGAGCCAGCTTCTTCATCCGGGCATCGACTACAGCGAGTAGCACCCGGCCGGCGTACCGCGGCGAAGACGACATCATCGATGCTGAGATCGTCGAGGAGTAGTCACTGGCCCCGCCGCCGCAGGTACCGTTCGAACTCACGGGCGATCGCGTCCCCGCTGGCTTCCGGCAGCTCGGTCTCGGGCTCCCTCGACTCCAGCGCGCGGACGTATTCGGCAACCTCGCTGTCGCCCGCGGCGAGCTCATCCACCTGGCGTTCCCACGCCCGGGCCCGCTCGGCCAGGTCACCCAGAGGGATCTCCATGTCCAGCAGGTCCTCGACCCGCCGTAGCAGGGCCAGCGTCGCCTTCGGGCACGGCGGGTTCGCCACGTAATGGGGGACAGCGGCCCAGAAGGACACCGACGCGAGCTCGGCGCGGGCACATGCCTCCGCGAACACCCCGACGATGCCCGTGGCGCCTTCGTACTTCGACGGCTCCAGCCGGAGACGGGCAGCGGTGGCCGGGTCCCCGGCGGTGCCGCTGATCGGCACCGGGCGGGTGTGCGGAGAATCCGCGAGCAACGCGCCGAGACTGATCACCATCTCGCTGCCGAGCGCGTGGACCGCCTCGATCAGCTCCTCGGTGAAACCCCGCCAGCGCATGTTCGGCTCGAGACCACGGATCAGGACCAGATCGTTGTCACCACGGTCGAGACGGGCGACCGACAGGCGTGTCGTCGGCCAGGAGATCTTGCGCGACGCGCCGTCGATCCCACTCACCGTGGGACGGTTGACCTGGAAGTCATAGTAGTCATCCGGATCAATGGCACCGATCACCGTCGCGTCGAATGCCGATTCCAGATGTTCGACAGCCGCGGACGACGCGTCCGCGGCATCGTTCCACCCCTCGAAGGCAGCCACTACGATCGGCGACCTTAGCTGCCCGACACCGGAGAACTCGATCACCTGCCACCTCCTGCCGCCCCGCGGCGGCCCACTGCCCCCGTGACAGTGCAACGGTACGTCCTACGTTGGTACGTGCCGGTGGTTCCTTGCGACCCGCTGTCCCAGCAATACCCGCTGCCCGGCCCGGCCCGCCTCGCCCCGCCGGGCGACAGGCCGCGACCGCGCCGGCCACATGGCTGGTAATCCGGACAAACCCGATGATGGCCATGAGTCACCAGCGCGATCGGCACGGGCACTACCGGTACGCTTTCCTGGTGCGAGAAGACCTGCTGTCCGCCTTGGCTGAGCGTGTGCTGGTAGCTGACGGCGCCATGGGAACGATGCTGCAGGCCGCTGATCTCAGCCTCGACGATTTCGAGAACCACGAGGGCTGTAACGAGATTCTGAACGTGACCCGTCCAGATGTGGTGCGGGCAGTACACGACGCCTACTTCGCTGTCGGGTGTGACGCAGTCGAGACGAACACGTTCGGAGCTAACCTCGCCAATCTCGGAGAGTACGGCATCGCTGACCGTATCGGGGAACTGGCCGAGACCGGCGCCCGGATCGCCCGTGAAGCCGCCGACTTCTGGAGCACGGCCGGCCATCCCCGGTTCGTCCTCGGCTCGGTGGGCCCTGGGACGAAGCTGCCCACGCTGGGACACATCACGTTCCCACCGCTGCGGGACGCCTATCAGCGGCAGGTCGCCGGGTTACTCGCGGGGGGCGTCGACGCCGTCCTGGTGGAGACCGCGCAGGACCTCCTGCAGGCAAAAGCGGCGATCATCGGGGCGCGCCGCGCGATGGCCGCCGCCGGCCGGCAGGTCGCCCTCATCGCGCAGGTCACCGTGGAACTGACCGGGACGATGCTGCTCGGTTCAGAGATCGCCGCCGCGCTCACGGCGCTTGAGCCGCTCGGCATCGACCTGATCGGTCTGAACTGCGCGACCGGGCCGGCCGAGATGAGCGAACACCTGCGTCACCTGGCCCAGCACGCCCGGGCCGGGCTCTCGGTCATGCCGAACGCCGGTCTGCCGGTGCTCGGCCGCGACGGCGCCACCTACCCGCTGACCCCGGCCGAGCTCGCGGACGCGCTGGACACCTTCACCCGTGACTACGGCGCCGTGCTGGTCGGCGGCTGCTGCGGGACCACGCCCGAACACCTGCGCCAGGTCGTCGAGCGGCTCTCCGGCCGGGGCGTGGCCCCACGGCGGCCAGCCCCTGAAGCCGCCGCGGCATCGCTGTACCAGGCTGTGCCGCTGCGCCAGGACACCTCGGTGCTGATGGTGGGCGAACGCACCAACACCAACGGTTCCAGGGCCTTCCGCGAGGCGTTGATCGACGGCCGATGGGACGACATCATCGAGATCGCCCGCACCGCCATCCGCGAGGGCGCACACATGATCGACGTCTGTGTCGACTACGTCGGCAGGGACGGCAGCATCGACATGCGGGAGGTCGCCGGCCGCTACGCCACCGCATCCACACTGCCGGTGATGCTCGACTCCACCGAGCCCGCGGTTATCGAGGCGGGGCTGGAATGCCTCGGCGGGCGCTCGGTGGTGAACTCGGTCAACTTCGAGGACGGCGCGGGGCCAGGGTCCCGCATCGCCACCGTCATGCCGATCATTCGCGAACACGGCGCGGCCGTTGTGGCGCTGTGTATCGACGAGGAGGGCCAGGCCCGCACGGTCGAGTGGAAGGTGCGGGTGGCCGAACGTCTGATCACCTACCTGACCGGGCAGTGGGGGATGCGCGAGTCCGACATCCTCATCGACGCGTTGACCTTCACCCTCGGCACTGGGCAGGAGGAGTCACGCGGTGACGGAGTCGCCACCATCGACGCGATCCGCGAGATCAAACGGCGCCACCCCGACGTGCAAACCATCCTCGGGCTGTCCAACATCTCCTTCGGTCTGAAGCCGGCCGCCCGGGTGGTGCTCAACTCGGTGTTCCTGGCCGAGTGCGTCGACGCCGGGCTGGACGCGGCGATCGTGCACGCCTCAAAGATCCTGCCGATGTCACGCATCCCGGATGAGCAGCGTGCGGTCGCGCTCGATCTGGTCTACGACCGGCGTCGGGACGGCTACAACCCGCTGACCAGCTTTCTGGACCTGTTCGCCGGTGTCGACAGCGGCGGAGACGGGCCGAGCCGGGCCGAGGAACTGGCCGCCCTGCCGCTGGACGAGCGGCTCAAGCAGCGGATCATCGATGGTGAGCGGACCGGCCTGGAAGCCGATCTCGACGAGGCGATGCGGTCGCGCGACCCATTGGCGATCATCAATGACACCCTGCTCGACGGCATGAAGGTCGTCGGCGACCTGTTCGGCTCCGGCCAGATGCAGCTGCCGTTCGTCCTGCAGTCCGCGGAGGTCATGAAGGCCGCGGTCGCCCACCTCGAGCCGCACATGGAGAAGACCGACAGCCGCGGCAAGGGCACGCTGGTACTGGCCACGGTCAAGGGCGACGTCCACGACATCGGCAAGAACCTGGTGGACATCATCCTGTCGAACAACGGTTACACCGTGATCAATCTCGGGATCAAACAGCCGATCAGCGCGATCCTGGACGCGGCGGCGGAGCACGCCGCCGACGCCATCGGCATGTCCGGGCTGTTGGTGAAGTCAACCGTGGTCATGAAGGAGAACCTCGCGGAGATGAACGCCCGCGGGGTGGCGGCCACCTGGCCGGTGCTGCTCGGTGGTGCCGCGCTCACCCGTGCCTACGTCGAGGCGGACCTGGCCCAGCTGTACGAGGGCGACGTCCGTTACGCCCGGGACGCCTTCGAGGGACTGGCCCTCATGGACACGATCATGGCGGCCAAACGGGGCGAGGCGCCGCCACTCGCGGACGACCCGCACCTGGCGCACCGCCGCGCCCGCCGGGAGCGCACCGAACGGATCAAGGCCACGCGGGCCGCGGCCCGCGGGGGAGAGCCCGTGGCCGAGCTGCCGCCCCGCTCGGACGTGGCCACCGACAACCCCATACCGGTGCCGCCGTTCTGGGGGGACCGGATCGTCAGGGGCATCCCGCTGGCCGACTACGCCTCCTTCCTGGACGAGCGGGCGACCTTCCTCGGCCAGTGGGGGCTGCGCGGCACCCGTGGCGGCGAAGGAGCGTCCTACGAGGAGCTGGTGGAGACCGAGGGACGTCCTCGGCTGCGGATGTGGCTGGACCGCATCGCCTCCGAGCGGATGCTGGAGGCCGCCGTCGTGTACGGCTATTTCCCGTGCGTCAGCAAGGGTGAGGACCTGATCGTCCTGTCCGGCGACGGTACGGAGCGGGCCCGTTTCGCCTTCCCTCGCCAGCGTCGGGACCGCCGGTTGTGCCTGGCTGACTTCTACCGGCCGGAGGAGTCCGGCGAGGTGGACGTCGTCCCGTTCATGATTGTGACGATGGGGAGACGGATCAGTGAGGTCGCGGCCGAGCTGTTCGCCGCCAACTCCTACCGCGAGTACCTGGAGCTGCACGGGCTCTCGGTCCAGCTCACCGAGGCGCTGACCGAGTACTGGCACAAGCGGGTCCGGGCCGAGCTGCTGCTGCCGGATGGCACACCCACCGGTGCCGCCGACGCGGGCGAGCTGGCCGCCGTCTTCCGGCAGGGCTACCGCGGGTCCCGCTACTCCTTCGGCTACCCGGCCTGCCCCGACCTGGAGCAGCAGGCCGGGGTGTTCGAGCTGCTGCGGCCGGGACGGGTCGGCGTGGCGCTGTCCGAGGAGTTCCAGCTCGTGCCGGAACAGTCCACCTCCGCGATCATCGCGCACCATCCCGAGGCAAAGTACTTCGCGGCCTGACACGGCCTGACACGACCTGATATTCAGGTCAGATGAACGTTGACGATGGTGTTGCGGCCGTCCTGTTCGACATGGACGGCCTGCTGGTCGACACCGAGCCACTGTGGACGGTGGCCGAGCACGAGCTGGCGGAACGCCTCGGCGCCCGGTTCACCCCCGAGATCAAGGCCGCGATGATCGGGCACGGCGTCGACACCGCCCTGCCGCTGATGCTGTCGATGCTCGGAGTGCCCGACGCCGACCCGCACGCGGCCGCCCGCTTCCTGATCGAGCGGACCGCCGAGCTGCTTGGTGAGCCCGACCGGATCGTCCCGATGCCGGGTTCCATCGCGCTGCTGGACACGCTGGCTGGCGCGGGGATCCCGACCGCGCTGGTGTCGTCGTCGTTCCGCGTGCTGATGGATCCCGTCCTCGCCGTGATCGGCCTGGACCGGTTCGCGGTGACGGTCGCCGGGGACGAGGTGAACCTGCGCAAGCCGCATCCCGAGCCGTACCTGACGGCGGCCGGGCTGCTGGGCGTGGCACCACACCGCTGTGTGGTCCTCGAGGACAGCGAGGCCGGCGCCCGTGCCGGCATCGACGCGGGCTGCGCGACCGTTCTCGTCCCGTCGTTCCCGATGGCCGCGCCGTCAGTGGTCACCGCCCGGTCGACCGTGCTGTCGAGTCTGCACGAAGTCACCGTGGGCCTGCTCGGCGGGCTGGTCGCGCCGCCAGCTGGAAAATCACGACTTTTTATGGACAAATAACCCTATACTTGATCTATGCTGTCCCTACCTCGCTTAACGGATATGGCGACCGGTTTCCGCGCGCTCGCCCTCGCGATATTCACGATCGGGCTGCTCCCGCTCGCCCTGGTCGCGACCATACTGCCAGCCGCCCGGCCCGCCGCGGCCTTGACGGTGGGGCCGGTGGACATAAGCGGTTCCGCACCGATTCTTGTCAACACGCCGGCACTGCTGCCAGCGCTTCCGATCCCCTACACATCGCCGCACCCGACTGCCTGCGCGGATGGCAGCCTCAGCTGCGTCGACACCACAATAAGCAATATGATTAATCGATTCACGCCGCTGGCCGCTGGATGCGCCCACAGCGCCGTCTTCTCGCTCGCCTATCTGCGTACGACCGAGGAATACCGGCGAGCCGCGGCCCAGCCCGGATTCTTCGCCGACGTCGCCTATGTGACCACCGAGGACACAATGTTCGCGGGGGAGTACTTCGACGCCTACGACGCCTGGGCCCGCGGCGACATCGCACAGGTGCCACGCGCGTGGCAGATCGCCTTCGATGCCGCGGACACCTCCGCGGTGTCCGGTGCCGGTGACCTTCTTCTTGGCATGAACGCCCATGTCAACCGCGATCTGCCATATGTACTGGCCGCGCTGGGCCTGGTCACGCCGGATGGCGCGAGCCGCAAACCAGATCATGACAAGGTCAACGTCTTCCTCAACCAGGTCGTGGAACCGCTGCTGGACGAACTGGCGGCCCGGTTCGACCCGTCGACCAACGATCTGTCCACTCCGCTCGGGATCAGCTGGACGGCGCTCATGCAGATTCTGGAGACATGGCGAGAGTCCGCGTGGACGAACGCCGAGCGGCTCGTCAGAGCGCAGACTCCGCAGGACTGGGCAACCGTGGCCAATCAGATCGAGGCCACGGCGGCGACGACAGCCGCCACCGTCAAGGCGACCTACGCGTACCATCCGCCCCTGACCAGCAGCACCAGCCGCGATTCCTACTGCGCCGTCCATCACGGCTGACCCCGTCGCTCTGGGCTGATTGCGCTGCCTGGCTGGTTGCGACACCTGGTGCACGGGGGTGGGACACGCAGTTGCGCGGATGTCGGAGAATCCGTGTAGAGGTCCGTATGACATGGGGGACGGTGTTGCGCAGTGTCTGTCTTAAATCAGTCCGGATCGAATCACTCCGCGGAGGCGGGTGACATAGGTGACCGTGGCGGAGCCGCGATCGGTCAGGGCCACACCACCGAACAGGCCACGGCTCCTCCGCTGTTGGACAGCTTGAGTGAGGTTGTGTTCCGGACCGACGCGCAGGGCCGCTGGACCTACCTCAATCAGGCCTGGACGACGCTGACCGGGTTCGAGATCGAGGCCAGCCTCGGCACCGGTTTCCTGGAGTACGTCCATCCAGACGAAGTGGAGCACACCATCGCGCTGTTCATGGCGGTGGTCGAGGGCGGAGCCGATCACTGCCATCATGAGACCCGGTACCGCACCCGGGACGGAAGCTACCGGTGGGTGCAGATACGGGCCAGCGTTCAGCGCGGCCCCGACGGCGAAGTGATCGGCAACGTCGGGACGATCATAGACACCACCGGCGCTCGAGCCGGCTCGGTGGCGATCGGTGAGCACAATGCCATGCTGGAGCTGGTCTCCCAGAATCTCCGGCTCGACGGGGTGCCGGTAGGGGTGATCATCTATGATCATACCCTGCGGATAGCGCGCAGCTCCCTGGTGGTCAACCAGCTTCTTGGTGTCCCGCAGGATTGCGGCGACCCGCTCCAGCAGCTCGTTGACCTCCTGCGGCCGAGCGACAACAAGGGGCAGACGCTGGGGGGCGACTGGGGGATGGTTGCGGTCGCGCTGCAAACCAGCATGCCTCAACTCGGTGACTTCGACCTGATCCACGGTGCTGGAACAGGCCGGTCACTGCGGCTGTCAGTGATCCCGTTCTCCTATCAGGAGAAGATCGCGCTGGCAGTCATCTTCTCGGACGTCAGCGACCTGCGCAGGGCTGAGCGCCACCAGGCGGGTCTGGCTCTGCTGGGTCAGCACGCGCTGTCCGGTCTCGATCTGCCGGCCCTGCTCGTCAAGGCCGGCGAACTGGTCACGTCGACCCTGGATGTCACGCTGTGCGATCTCCTCGAAACCGAGGAGGCCGCGGACGGCGAAGCCAGGATGACCGCCCGGGTATCCCTCGGCCGGCCAGCGGGCGCGCGATCCCTCGGCTCATTGCCAGCTGCCCCGACATCACTGCTTGGCCC
>NZ_CAKJTR010000124.1:0-5506 GCF_917627355.1 Protofrankia sp. Cj3
CTGTGGCAGGCCACCGCGGATGGCTGGCGGACCGGCTGGGCCTCCGGGCGGGCCGCGCGGGCCGCCCGGGCCGGCTGGCGCCCGTGGGAATACACCACCCCTCCGCCACCGCCGCGATCCGGGCCGCCCAGGCCTGATGGCGAGCGGGCGGACGCCCCCGACATCGACCCTGACGACGTCATCGACGTCGAAGACGCCACCCCACGCTGCTGGTCAGACCTGACCGGTGACGAGCAGCGCCAGGTCGCCGACGCCGCGACCGCCCGCTACGGCAAGCCGTGGACGGACCTGACCCTCCACCAGGCCGCGGCCGCGGTCCGGGACTGGGTCCACGACCGGTTCGGGATCAAGTGGACGATCCGGCAGGTCCTCGCCGCCCAGCGCGGCCGGGACGACGCGACCTGGCGCACCGGCCCGCCCCCACCCGAGGCCGACGACGCCATCCCCAACACCGACCAGCACGACGACAGCGACATCGAGGACGCCGAGATCGTCACCCCGGCCTGCTGGTCCGATCTCGACCCCGCCGAGCAGGCCCAGGTCGCCGCGGCCGCGACCGACCGGCACGGCCGGGCCTGGTCGGACCTGCGTACCGAGGACGCCACGACCACGGTCCGCGAGTGGATCAACAGTCGGTATCAGACCGACCTGACCGACACCGACGTGACTACCGCCCAGGCCGGCCACACCGACCCGACCTGGCCCGGTACACCGCCCACCGACTCCACCAGCCCGCTCGGGCTGGTGGCCGCCCCCACCCCGGCCGCAACCGTGACCGGAACACCCGAAGGAGACACCCCGATGGCTACTGGCAGTGGTGAGACCACCACTATCTCCGCCGCCCGGATGTACTACGAGCAGCTCGCCGGACACGCCGAGACCGATATCGCCTCGCGGATCGAGCTGTCCCGGACCTACATGACCGCCGCCCAGCTGTCCGACCCCGGCGTACTGACGGCGATCGCGCACGCCCAGGAGACCGCCGGGCTGCTCGCCGCCGCCTCCCGCGCCGTCGTGCAGGCCCTGGAGGCCCACCGGCTCATGGAAGAGGCCGTCGCGTCCACACCGGGTGCGGCGAGCACCGACTTCTACCGGCCCGCCTGACCTGCCCTGACCGTTTCTGCACGTCCCCGGGCCCCTGCCCCTGGTCCCGGGGATGTGCGGAAACCACCAGGACGGCACCCACGACAACAGCGGGAAGGGAGGGACAAGGATGCGCGCCGACATCGAGCGGTGGACCGGTGGTCGGGTCCGCCCGCCCCGCACGGGGCTGCGGATCGGTCCCCAGGCCGCACCCCTGGCGGTCATCGCCGCGGTGTGGTCCGGCGGGGTCCTGGCCCACACCGTGCCCGGCACGCTGGGCTGGACGGTCCTGACCTGGGCCGCTCTCACCCTGGCCGCCGGGCTGCCCGGCCTGCGTCGGACCACCGTCGCGGGCAGCCGGGCCCGTCGTCGTGCCCGCCGGTATCTGCTGGCCGTCACCGGGGCTGGTGTGGGTTGGCTCACCCTCGCCGCCGACGTCGGCCCGGTCGGCTGGCCCTGCGTGCTGCTCCTCGTCGGCGGCTACACGGCGGCCGCACCCTGGTGGGCACGGCGCCACATCCCCATCCCCACCAACACCCCCGAACCCGAACCCGAGCCCGCGCCGGAACCGGAACCGGAGACCGAGGCGCCGGACTGGATGGACCTGATCCCCGGGGTGTGGGCGGAGACCCTCGCCGCCAAAGACCGGGTGTTGGCCGGTAGCCGGCTGGCTGAGCGCGGCGCGGCGCCGACCGGGGTGACCTGGACGATCCGTCTCACCCCCGGCCGGCACACCACCGCCACCGCCGTCGCCGCCGGCCCGCTCATCGCCTCCGGCCTGGGCATGCCGCTGGACCGGGTCACCGTCGACCGCCACCACAGCGGCGACGGCGACAAGGCCCACCTGCTCGTCGTCCACGAAGGCACCGCCAACCCGCTCCGACGCACCCACCCCTACCCGGGGGTGGATGAGGCGTTCGACGTCGAGAGCGGCATGGCCCGCCTCGGCGTCCACGCCGACCTGGAGCACGCCCTGTGGCGGGTCTACGACCTCGCGATCGGCGCCCGCGGTGGCGTCGTGGTCGGCGCGTCAGGCTCCGGGAAGTCCCGGCTGCTGGAACTGCTCGGGATCTCCTGCATGTACTCCCGCCGGGTCCTGGTCTGGATCGCCGACCCCCAGGAAGGGGCGTCGCTGCCGGCGCTCACCCCCCACGTCGACTGGGCTGCCTGCGACCGCGACGAGATCGGCCTGATGTTCGCCACCGCCCAAAAACTGATCTCCTTCCGCTCGAAGATCAACAAGTTGTTGCGGCGTGAGCCGCACCCCATCAGCCCCACAGCCCCCATGGTGCTGATCATCTTGGATGAGTGTCACCAGGTCCTCACCCCGTCCAGCCCCCTGACCAAGGCCGCGGACGAGATCGCCCGCATGGGCCGCAAAGCCGGGGTCGGGCTGATCTGTGCCACCCAGTACCCCGAAGCGTCCAGCTACGGCGACAAGATCAGCCTGCGGGACTCCCTCGCCGCCGCGAACACCGCCGTGCTACGCACCGCGAACAAGACCACCGGCGGGATGCTGCCGGGCCTGGAACTACTCGACCCCAACGGCCTGCCCGACGTCGCCGGCCTGGGCTACCTCGCCGGCAAGGACCGCCGCACCGCACCGTTTCGTACCCACTACGAAGACCAGGACGTCGTCGGGGCACTGGGGGCGGCCGCCCCGGAGCTGTCTCTCGAGCCGGCGGCGCTGGCCTACCTGGGCGAGACCTATCGCGACCGGCACACCCGCCGCCTGGCCGCCGACGCCGACCTGGTCGTCGAACTCGCCGCGTTCGACCCCGCCCTCGTGGCCGCGGCAGCCGCCGCCGACCCCGCGCTTGCCGCCGCCATCGACCAGGCCCGCACCCGGCCCAAGACCCCGACGGTGCCAGCCCCCCGCACCCCCACACCCCACCGCCCCGACGCTGGCCGCGGTCCCGCCGCTGGCCCTGGGACTGCTCGACATCCCCGCCGCACCCGACTTCGCCACCACCCCCACCCCCGCCCCGACACCGGCAGCAGTCCTGCCGCACCCGGTGTTGCGCACCCCGTCCACGAACACCGTCTACCAGCTCGTCCACAACGGGATCACCCGCAAAGGCGACCTGATCACCCGCAGTGGGCTGTCCGAAACCCAGACCCGCAAGGCACTGAGCCTGCTCACCGACGCCGGCCTGGTCACCCGCGCCGCCCACGGCACCTGGACCCCCACCCCACCAGAAACCTGAAGGAGATTCCCATGACCCGACGCACGACCGACGTCACCGACGTCACTGTCACCGCCGTGGGCACCGTTCGTCCCGGCAGTCCCCTGGACCGGCTGTTCACCCACGGCGAGTGCCTGCTGGGGTGCGGGCGGAAGGTTGACGCGCCGAACGCGCTCTGCGCCACCTGCCAGTTCAAGGCCGAGGCTGACCGGCGGGCCGAGACTGACCGGCTGATTGACCGGTGAGCCCCGACCCGGTCACCTTCGCCACCCTCGCGGCCACGGCCTACGCCGCGCACACCCTGGCCGACCACGTCGGCGGCCAAACCGACCGGCAGGCCGCGCTCAAGGCCACCGCCGGCCGCGCGGCACCAGTCACCAGTCACCAGTCACCAGTCACCAGCTGAACGAGACCACCGGCCACATGGATCAGACGTCGGAGACGTCGGACTGACTCAATAAGCCACCTGGTAGCCGGGATGGCATTCCTGAAGGGACATTCCGTCCCGGCTGCTGGGGTGGCGTCCTGAAAGGAGCTTCGTCCAATGCAGATCAACGTGTTCGGCACCCCGGGTGAAATCGCAGCGGCGCTGGACGCGCTACGCGCCCGGCTGCGCGTCCTCGACGTCACCGACCCCTTCCCGTCGCCGTTTCACACCGGCGCGTACTGCGTCGACGTCGGCGTCGAACTCCCACCCCCCACGGCGAGCGTCGACGTGCCCGCGGATATCGCCGCCGCCCTCGACGGCGCCGCCTACATCCAGGCCGGAGACCTCCTGCCGGCGCGGGTCGCCCACGATCCAGCCACCTGCACCGGGTGGACCACCCGGCACGTAGCCCCCACGAAAGGCACCACACCACAATGATCAACTTGTCTGTGATTCGGGATCTCACACTGACCGTCGGCGCGGCTGCCGTCACCGCGATGGTCGCCGATGATGTTCTCGGCCTGCCCGTCCGCCCCCAGCGCCACACCAGCACCGAGCTACCCGTCACCGCCCACGGCTGGCTGTTCCAGGCCGACGCGTTCGGCGCTGACCGGGCCCGCCGGCTGCGTCCAGCGACCGCCGCCGAGGCCGCCGCCTCGACCGCCTCCCGGATTGCCGGCAACGGCGGCTGGTTCGGCCTGAGCCGCACCGGTGACCTGATCGATATCGAGGACGTCCGTTTCGCCCCGGCGGGCCGGGAGTTCGGCCCGGACGCGATCGACCCGGTCTTCGTCCCCCAGACCACGACCACCACCACGACGGTCCCCCCCACCGTCTTGCCTGTCACAGCCCGTAACACCGGCCAGACCGGTGAGACGGTCCGGCTGACCGCGGACGTCGTGCTGTTCGCGATAGACGACAGCGAGCCGCACGTACTGCTCATCCGTCGTGACCGGCCGCCGTTTGCGGGCTGCTGGGCGCTCCCCGGGGGTCACGTCGATCCCGGCGAGCAGGTCGAGGACACCGCCCACCGCGAACTCGCCGAGGAGACCGGGATCCACACCGGCGCGCTCCACCCGGTCGGTATCTACAGCGACCCGGGCCGTGACCCCCGGGGCCGCTATGTGACCTGGGCGTACACCGCGACACTGCCCGCGCTGGTCGAGCCGACCGCCGGGGACGACGCCGCCGATGCCCGCTGGATACCGCTGGCGGACGCCCTGGCTGACGGCCTGGCCTTCGACCACGACCGCATCCTCACCGACGCCCTGGCCGTCACCGGCGTCGTCACCGGCTGACCGAGCCCACCCCCACCGAAGGGACCGTCATGAGCACGTACGAGACCGCCGCATCGACCCGGCGCGGCACCCGCGACTACAACGCCGACGCGGCCGCGGTCCGTACGGCCAACACCCTCACCGTGGCCGTGATCATCGACGGGATCGGGAACTCGGCGCAGGTTGCGGCCACCGCAATGCTCTGCGCCCAGGTCACCGCTCGTATCGCCGCCCGGTACGGCGGACTCGCCGGCATCCTCACCGCTGGCGCCATGATCGCGGACCCTGGCGCTGACGACGAGCCTGATGCCGTCGCTCTGGTCGCCGTGAGCGACACGAACAGCACCGTCGGAGACCTAGACGGTACCGTCGTCAGCTGGGTGGGTGACTGCCGCGCCTACGGGCTCATCGACGGGGTGCTGCACCAGTACACAACCGATCACACCGTCGGCCAGCAGCTCTGTGCCAACGGGGTGCCTGTCGAGCTGGCCGAACAGCACAACAACTGGGTGCGCACGAGCCTGCGTCACGCC
>NZ_CAKJTR010000124.1:5952-12927 GCF_917627355.1 Protofrankia sp. Cj3
ACCGTCGCCACCGTCTACGAGGTCGTCATCCCCCCAGGGCTGGTCCTGCTGACCACTGACGGCGTCCACAGCGCCCTCACCGACACCGACCTAGAAGCCATCGTCCGCGCCCACGAGCACGATCCCCAGGCGCTGGCCGACGCGATCACCGCCGCGGTCGGGACGGATGGGGACGGGTACCGCGACGACGCCACCGCCATCGTGCTCATACCCAGCAGCCAGTGATCACACCCCCGGCGCGGCGCACCGCTGGCACGCACGCTGCCGCGCCGGGGCACTCCACCAACCCTCACGAGATCAGAAGGAGGTTCCCCATCATGCCCACAGCCGGGGACCGTAATCCCGTCAACGCCAGCACCTGCCCGGCGCGCGGCCCGTACTCCGGACTGATCTGCACCCGGTGCGTCACCTCCCTGCCCGCACGCACACTCCCGGCCACCGCCCCGGCGGTGCGGGTATGAACGTCCTGTCCCTGTTCTCCGGAATCGGCGCGATGGATCGTGGATTGACCCGCGCCGGAATGACCATGGTCGGGCAGGTGGAAGCCGACCCGTACCGGCGAACCGTTCTTACCCGCCACTGGCCAGGAGTACCCCAGCATGACGACGTCCGGAGCACCGCCGACTGGTGGGCGGCAGCAGGAACTCGCCCTCGAGTGGACGTCATCGCCGGAAGCCCGCCCTGCGAGCCGTTCAGCGACGCGGGCCGCCACCAGGGTGCTGCGGACCCCCGCTGGGGATGGCCGTGGATGGTCAGCGTGGTTCGCGCGCTACGACCCCGCTACGTCGTGGTGGAGAACTCCGCAGCTCTGCCTGGATATCGGGCCGAGTTCGGCGCCATCCTCGCCGACCTGGCCGAGCTCGGGATGGATGCGCAATGGGGAGTGCTATCCGCGTGCGCCATGGGTGCCCCACACGTGCGGGAGCGACTGTTCCTGGTGGCCTACACCCACAGCCTCGCTGGGGCGCCATGGCTGGGGGCTGGGTGGCCGATACCGGGCCGACACGGAGAGGCGGGTCCGTGGGCTGATCCGGTCGGGTTCGTGGCGGCCGACGCCCGAGGCCGTGGAGTGGCTGATGGGCCTGCCCGAGGGCTGGACGCTGCCCGGATAACCGCGCTCGGCGGGGCGGTCGTCCCCCAGGTCGCCGAACACATCGGACGCCTGCTCATGGCCCACGCCGGTCAGGGCTGGGCACCCGCCGACCTGTCCGCCCGGCTCGCCGCGGGCGACACGGTCGTGATCCGCCTGCCCGCCCGTGGCGTCCCGTACCCGCCGGAGCTGCGCGCCCTGGCGGACGCGGGGCTACTCGTCCGGATCGGACGGCCGTCCCGCTGGGGTAACCCGCACCGGCTGCCCGCCGGTGGCACCGATGTCGAGCGCGCCGATGTGGTCGCTCGGTACCGGGCGTACCTGGAGACCCAGCTGGACCTGCTCCGCCAACTGCCCGATCTGCGCGGCAAGGCGCTGGGCTGCCACTGCGCACCCGCGGCCTGTCATGGCGATGTTCTCGCCGACCTCGCCAACCACCGATAGGAAACCGAACCTTGGAGATGCGATGCATCGTGATGACTCCGCAATAGGCGCAGAGCGACTGTGGCTTATTCCCGGGCGGGAAAAAGTGCTTGTCGCCGTTCAGGTCAAAAACATTCGCGTGTCCTATGGGCGTACGCAGTTTCTTGTGGAGCCATTCTCAGGCCGTGGTAGCCGGTGGGTGGACGCCGAATCCACCCGGGATGTGGAGGAGCAAGAACGATGACCCCGCCCACACCCGGCATGCACGCAGCCCTGGCGTTGGCCGCCCGCGGGATGCACGTGTTCCCGGTACGTCCCGGCAGCAAGAGGCCGATGGTCCGGTGGGGCACCCAAGCCACCACCGATCCGGGCGTCATCGCTGGCTGGTGGTCCCGGTGGCCGGCCGCCTCGATCGCGGTCGCCTGCAAACCCAGCCGGCTCACCGTCATCGACATCGACGGGCCGACCGGCCGCGCATCCTGGGACGCTCTCCTCGCCGCACACGGACATGTTCCGACGGCATCGGTCATCACCGGCCGGGACGACGGCGGCATCCACTACTGGTACCGGGCACCCGCGCTCGACCCGCCACCCAACAGCCACGGCGAACCCGACCGCGGTGTCGCTCCCGGAATCGACATCCGCGGCGCCGGTGACAGTGCCGGCGGGATGGTCCTCGCACCGCCGTCCTGGCATCCCTCCGGCCGCCGCTACCAGTGGCGGGACCGGCTGCCCCTGGCTGACCTGCCCGCATGGCTCCACCTGCTCGCATCGGCACGGCCAACCACGGGCGGGCAGGAAGGGTGCGGGGATCCCGATGCTGCCCGCCGCCGGTGGACGGCCCGGCACCAGCACCGGGACGGACCGCAGACCCGCGCCGGACGCTGGGCCGCGGCGGTTCTCACCGGCGAGGCAGCCGACATCACCGGCATGCCACCGGACTCCGGCCGCAACGCCGCGCTCAACGGCGCCGCCTACAAACTCGGCCGCCTCGTCGCCGGGGGGCTGCTCGACGCCGACGACGTCCGCCAGGCCCTCACCGACGCCGCCGCCGCCTGCGGGCTGCCAGAGCGGGAGGCGACTCGCACGATCGCGTCCGGGATGGCTGCCGGCGCCCGCTCGCCCCGGACCGTCGTGGCCGCCGGGTGAGCCGTGACACGGATGCGCTGGCAACCGTCGGCGTGGAGCTCGACGTCACTACCGTCATCACCGCACTGCAAGGGGAAACCAACGAACTGGCCCGATCCAAAGCCGCCCGCGAACACGCTTACCTCCTCGGCCGCCACGGCGCCGGCGAACTCACCGTCGCCGAACACCGCGACACCCTCACCGCGAACAAACTCCTCAGCAGGACCAGCTTCGACAAGGCACACAAGGCCGGGATAACCGACGCCCGGAACACGACGACGAGCACCAGCGCCGCTCGCCCGAGAGCAGCCGCCGACCGGCCCGACGGCAAACCCCACATCGAGGCGAGCGGCGCACCCGACGGCATCCGGAACCTCACCGCTGCCATCGACAACGGGCTGTTCGACGACCTGTACGTCACCAACGGTGAGATCGTCCACGTCGGCCCCGTCTCCGGGGACACCGCCACCGGCACCGATGACCCCCTGCCGCTGGCCGCCACACCATTAACCCCGGCCCGGTTCGCCGCCACCCTCGCCCACCAGGCCTACGTCTACCGGACCGCCCGCGGCCCGAACGGCACCAGCTGGGAAGAGGAATGCGTCCCGGCGGAAAGAGTCCTGGCCGCCGTTCTGTCCGCCCGGCACTGGCCAAGAGTCCGACCACTACGCGGGATCGTCGGTGCACCCGTCCTACGCCCCGACGGCACCCTGCTCCAAACCCCCGGCTACGACCCGGCGACCGGCCTGCACTACGCCCCGAAAGTCACCCTGCGACCCGTCCCGGAACGGCCATCCCGCGCCGAGGTCGTCACCGCGAAACAGTTCGTCGAACGGGTCCTGCACGACTTCCCCTGGGTCGCGCCAGCCGACAAGGCGAACTACCTCGGCCTGCTCGTCTCACCGATCCTGCGGCCCCACACCCGCGCGCTCACCCCCTTCGGCCTCGTCACCGCGACCACCCAGGCGTCCGGGAAGACCCTGCTCACCGACATCGCCGGAGCGCTGCACGGCAAACGCCAGCAGCCATGGCCCGAAACCGACGACGAACTCCGCAAAGTCATCACCTCGGTCCTCGCCAGCCCCGAAGCCGTGATCGTCTTCGACAATGTCGAAGAGGGCACGCAGGTCAAATCCCCGATCCTCGCCGGGCTCCTCACCGCCACCGAATGGTCCGACCGGCTCCTCGGCTCGTCCAAGACCGCTCAACGCACCAACGACCGGCTGTGGATGGCCACCGGGAACAACATCCGCCTCGGCGGCGACATGGCGACCCGCACCGCCGTCGTCCGCCTCGACCCCGACATGCCCAACCCCGACCAGCGAACCGGCTTCGCCGTTCCCGACCTCGAGACCTGGCTGACCGCACCGGTGAACCGGCACAGGCTCCTGTGGAACATCCTCGTCCTCGTCGCCGACTGGGTCACCGCCGGCGCACCCCGCACCACACACGTGATGCGCCAGTTCACCCCCTGGGCGCAGGCCACCGGCGGTTTCGTCACCCACCACGGCCTGCCCGGCTTCCTCGACAACACCACCGACGTCCGCGACATGGACGACCAGGCCGCCATGTGGCAAGCGTTCCTCGCCCGCTGGGAACACAAGTTCGGCACCCAGGCCCTCACCTCCGCCGCGGCCCGGGCCAGCCTCGACCGCGAACCCGACGGCACCGATCCCTGGGACGGCACCATCCCCGACACGTTGATGAACGGCCGGCACCTGCCCAGCGCCGTCGAGCTCGGCCGACGGCTCGGCGGCCATGTCGGCCGCTGGTACGGCCCGTACGTCCTGCGGGCCGGCACCGACAGCCACAGCAAAGCCCGGCTCTGGCACGTCGACAAACGGGAAGACGACGCATGAGCCCGTGTGGCCAACTGAGGGACTAGGGACTAGCGGACCACTCACCACAGAGCGCGAAATCCACTCTGCTCGCAGCAACGAATGAAATGATCGCCGACAGGAGGTACGTCATGGGTGATCGGAGTTCAATCGAATGGACGCAAGCGACATGGAACCCCACCACCGGCTGCGACCGTGTCTCGACGGGGTGTGACAATTGCTATGCCATGGCCCTCGCACGACGGCTGAAGAGTATGGGGCAGCCCAAGTACCAGGTAGATGGTGATCCTCGTACTTCTGGGCCAGGGTTCGGGGTCACCGTCCATCCAAGCGCGCTCGACATACCACGGGGCTGGCGCGCGCCGCGCCATGTGTTCGTGAATTCCATGAGCGACCTTTTCCACGCCAGGATCCCGTTGTCATTCATCAGCCAGGTTTTTCAAGTGATGGCAGACACTCCTCAACACACTTACCAGGTGCTGACAAAACGGTCTCGACGTCTCGCCCGGATCGCGGACCGGCTTCCGTGGCCGGACAACGTCTGGATAGGTGTGTCCGTTGAGAACGCTGACGCCCTGGCCCGCATCGACGATCTGCGCGTGATCCCCGCCGCAGTGCGATTCTTGTCCTGCGAACCCTTGCTAGGGTCACTCACGGGTATCGACCTCGACAATATCTCCTGGGTAATCGCTGGAGGTGAATCGGGACCCCGGCACCGCGCGGTCGAACCTACCTGGGTCACGGAACTCCGGGACGCGTGCGCGCGGGACGAGGTGCCTTTCTTCTTTAAGCAGTGGGGCGGGCGTACGCCGAAGAGCGGAGGTCGGCTCCTCGATGGAGCTCTGTGGGACGAGATGCCGCTGCATGAGGCTAAGTCCGCGTAGGTGGTCCTGAACCCGTAGGTTGAGCGACCCGGACGATCGAGTTGAGGCTGGGCGGGCGGCCGTCGTCCGCCTCTACCGTGCCTTCTTCGCACAGGATTTCAACGGCCGGCAATACGTGCGTCTTCTTGAACACCGTGTTGTGCAGGGCGTAGTTCGCAAGTTTGTAAACTTTCTCCGGCCCATCCTTTCGGAGCTTCTGCTCAAGCATCCGCGCGAGCGGATAAAGACGCATTTCGTCTCCGAACAGGGAAAACTGACCGACATCACGCGGGTCGCGGAACCCCACCCCCTGTTCGGGATCGGCAGCCCAGAGCGCCTCCTTCATTTTCTCGACGCCACGGTCATGATTCGTGCCGAATATCAGATACAGAGATTCGCCTGCCGGAGTAACGAGCTCGAAGTCGAGGAGGTAGGCGAATCCTGCCTTCGACAATGCCTTCCGGTAGCACGTGAGCAGGTGTCTCCGCTTCGTCGGCCCGTCCGGCTGGGCGGCGACCTCCCGCCAGGCCAGGTCACCGCCGAATACCTCGTCGCCCGGGCCTTCAAGCCTGCCCACGAACCGAAGGAAATGCTGTGTCGATAAAGTCACGACAACTTCGGACGCCCTGTTACTTGCCAGTTTGACAAGCGTGCTGTAAGGAACGGGGACGTTCCCCCAGGAGTCCAGGACGGCCAGAATCGGATAGCCCCAGGCGCCGGCTTCGTCGAGCGCGGATTCAAGGCTCGCCTCGCACTTTCCTTCCAATATCTGGATGGACATGCTCTCGCGGGGATAGGCAGGAAATGTTGCCTCGATCCGCTCGCTCAGTAGCCGAGTGCAGCGCTTGTCGTCGTCAATAAAGATGAACCGCACCGGCCCGTTTCGGGCAGCGAGTCTGGGGGTCTCAAGAAACGCCCGGATCGCGATGATTGGCGACCCTTCCTCGCTATCCTCGTATATGCCCGGACCGCTGAATCCCTCGACGTACGTCGCCGAGCGGTAGGCGTTGGCGCCGCCGAGCAGGATCGGGAACCACTTACGCAAGTAGTGGTCGTACACGCGGTGCTTGGCTGCGGTGTGCGCCTCCCGACGCCATGGAACAGGCCCCCGTGTTGGCATGTATCCGATTCTTGCACCGGCCAGCGAGGGACCGTCCCGCTTTTCGCCAAAGTGTCCGCGCCGACTACCCCGCATGGACGATCACGAGCGCGCCTCGGAGTCAGTGTTGCTACGGGCCGGCATCTACCCAGCGCCGTCGAACTCGGCAAACGCCTCGTCGGCCACGTCGGCCGCTGGCACGGCCCTACGTCCTTTGCGCCGGCGCCGACAGCCACAGCAGCGCCCGACTGTGACATGTCGAGAAGCGCGCGACGACCGTGCACAGCGGCCGGTCCTAGCCCCTGCGACGACCCGCCCCACCCCCGGTCAGGCACGCCCAACCCCGCACAGCCGCACTTTGGACACCCCGGCGGACGACCACGCTCTGGACCAGGCGCCAGGCACCCTCACTGCGCCGCCGTGCGCCGCGTCCGCCGCGGCGCACGCTCACCGCCCTCTGCACCAAGGCCCGACCTCTCCACAGCAGGTACGTAGAGTCACACGCGTGCGGGCATCCAGCCGCAGACGATCATA
>NZ_CAKJTR010000124.1:13367-14103 GCF_917627355.1 Protofrankia sp. Cj3
GGATTTTTCTTCGAATCTGTTCGTTTTCCCAGACGACCGGGTACAACCCTCCGCACCCTCCGCAAATGCTCGAAAGAGCCTGTGCCGCAGTGGATTCTCCTGCGGAGGGTTGGTCGCGTAACCCTCCGCAAATGCGGTGGGTTACCCTCCGCAAGATCGGTGATCTGCGGAGGGTGCGGTGGGTCACCTTCCGCGCTGCGGAGGGTGTACAGGGCAACCCTCCGCACCTATCGTTGCAGGTCAGAGGGTGTTTTTCGGCCTTCTGCGGAGGGTGCGGAGGGTTATTCGCCTCCTCCCGGGAGCCGGGCCGTGCGGAGAGAAGAATCCACTCTGAGACGGAATCACGGTCTGTGACAAAATTCAGGTGGTCCGGGGTGGGTGGTTGGCCTTCTGTAGGCGGCGACCCGCCCGCCTGGTTCACCCCATCCGGCGGCAATGGGTCCGTTTCCACGGTGGGCTGGTCAGTCGGTCCGCGTACGAAGGGTTGGGCGGCGTGCGGCTCCTGCTGGTAGGAGTGGCGGCCGGTCGGGCTGCGGCATGCTTTGTCGATGGCCGTCGGGTGTGTCTGTCAGGCAGGCGATGATCGCAAGTCGGTTACATGGCTTGGTGTTTTTGTCAAGCGGTTGGATGGTGATCGATATCCAGAAGCTCTGACACGCCGACAAACGGGGGAGGTTCTGGCAAAGATCGATATCTCTGTGACCTGCACAAACGTAAATGATCGATCTTTTGGATC
>NZ_CAKJTR010000124.1:14481-15092 GCF_917627355.1 Protofrankia sp. Cj3
CGCAGGGCAGGAACTTTCCGAGTCGGATTGAAACTGGAACTGGATCAGCGCCGAGAAGACCTCGCTGGCAGTCGCAGGGCAGGAACTTTCCGAGTCGGATTGAAACCCTATCGTTTTCAACAACTCGTTACAGCCATTGATCGTCGCAGGGCAGGAACTTTCCGAGTCGGATTGAAACCGTACAGCTTGCAGGATTAGCTCCTCCGACTCGTATGTCGCAGGGCAGGAACTTTCCGAGTCGGATTGAAACCAGACTCAACCAGAGCGCGGAGCTCTTTCACTGTGGTCGCAGGGCGGGAACTTTCCGAGGATGATCCGGGAAGAGCTCGCCACGGCCGTCTACCACCGGACGCTGCGTCGTAAGGTCTCCTATGAGGAGATCATCTGTCTTGAGGCGTTCAAGATTGTCCGTCTCTGTCTGGAGGGCACCCCTTACAAGCCTTTCCGGCCTTGGTGGTGATGCATGTTCGTCGTGCTCGTCTACGACACCGCGGCCGAACGCAACCCCGTCGTCCTCAAGACCTGCCGCAAGTACCTGCACTGGACGCAGCGCAGCGTGTTCGAAGGGGAACTGTCCGCGGCGCAGTATCGAGCGCTCCTCGCGGTGCTGC
>NZ_CAKJTR010000124.1:15596-17093 GCF_917627355.1 Protofrankia sp. Cj3
ATTGAAACGTTTCATTCCATGTCGCGCACAGACGTGTTTTCTCCGTTCCTGATCATCCCTGGAGGGATTGAAACCGCGCTGTGTGTGTCTGTGTGTGACGCTGCCTACAGGTTCCTGATCATCCCTGGAGGGATTGAAACCATCGCAGAGGCCGGCCATAGGGCATCCCCCCACGTTCCTGATCATCCCTGGAGGGATTGAAACCGCGCTGTGTGTGTCTGTGTGTGACGCTGCCTACAGGTTCCTGATCATCCCTGGAGGGATTGAAACCATCGCAGAGGCCGGCCATAGGGCATCCCCCCACGTTCCTGATCATCCCTGGAGGGATTGAAACGCCTCCAGTAGTTCAGCCTGCATGTAATTCCACGGCAGTTCCTGATCATCCCTGGAGGGATTGAAACTGGATGGTCCAGGGCGGCTTGAGCCTGTATGAGGTTCCTGATCATCCCTGGAGGGATTGAAACAGCTGGTCCCGGAGCTGGTCCCAGAGCTGGACCCCGTTCCTGATCATCCCTGGAGGGATTGAAACACGCTTCTTTACCGGTTCTTTCACCGGCTCCTCCGTTCCTGATCATCCCTGGAGGGATTGAAACCAGACCAGCGGCCTGGGCTATCTGGCCGGCGCCCGGAGGTTCCTGATCATCCCTGGAGGGATTGAAACGCTTGCCGCCGCGGCTGCGATCCATTTTCTCTATCAGTTCCTGATCATCCCTGGAGGGATTGAAACCTGTGGGCATCGTCGTACCCGCGTGGGATACGAGTTCCTGATCATCCCTGGAGGGATTGAAACGTTTCGTTTCGCGTGCTGCCGTCCAGCCAGCACCCAGTTCCTGATCATCCCTGGAGGGATTGAAACGTTTCGTTTCGCGTGCTGCCGTCCAGCCAGCACCCAGTTCCTGATCATCCCTGGAGGGATTGAAACATCACCGCGGCGCCCTCCTGCACGCCCAGCAGCAGGGCGTTCCTGATCATCCCTGGAGGGATTGAAACAATACTGCGTACACCAGAGTTGCGGTTGCAAGTCCTGTTCCTGATCATCCCTGGAGGGATTGAAACGACGATGCGTGCACCCGGGATACCATCGAATGATCGGTTCCTGATCATCCCTGGAGGGATTGAAACCCGGCTTGATCTGGCGCCGCAAAAGCGCCACAGGTTGTTCCTGATCATCCCTGGAGGGATTGAAACATCACGATCTCATCGCCGCCGAGCCGACCAGTCGGGGTTCCTGATCATCCCTGGAGGGATTGAAACGCCTCACGGGCGGGTCCAGGCCCAGCTCCCGGGCGTTCCTGATCATCCTGCTGCCCTATGACCTGAGGCCTGCCCGCGCCATCCTTTGTGGCACCTACGCCTCGGCGGACGTGACAAGGAGTCACGATCCGTGGAATGGGTCGTGGACTGTGCGGGACGTCGCGTAGGGCGTGTCGCGCGCGTTCCGGTGCGCGGGCCGTCGCGGGAGCGCTGGTAGCGTGCCTTGATCGTTGGAACGGCCTT
>NZ_CAKJTR010000125.1:0-13273 GCF_917627355.1 Protofrankia sp. Cj3
CGTCGGTCCTCAGCGACGCGGCGTCGAGGCTGTCCAGGGTTTGCATGGCGGTCGCTTTCTCGCGGGGATGACAGGGATGAACCAGCTGCGGGCCAACCGCCACAAATGATCCACTGTCGTGGACCATGCTGCCACCCACCCAGGGGAGTTCCCGTCGGGACGACTGACGGCCGGACACCGCATCCTACTGTGCCATACGACCGGCCGGGTCGGTGCTGGCCGGGTCGGTGGCAGGATTCGCGTGGCGCCCACTATCGCGCGGGCCACCGTCTCGGCCCAAGTCGATGCCGGTCAGCAGATCTGGCCGGCGGTGCGTGGTCCGGCGCACCGCCGCCTCCCGGCGCCACCGGCTGATGGCCGCATGGTCACCGGAGCGCAGCACCGCGGGCACCTCGCGATCGCGCCACACGGGTGGCCGGGTATACACCGGCGGTTCCAGCAGGCCGTTCGCGAAGGAGTCGTCCGCGACGGACTCGGCGTTACCAACCACACCGGGCAGCAGGCGGGTGACCGCCTCCAGCATCACCAGCGTGGCGACCTCGCCCCCGGCCAGCACATAGTCGCCGATCGAGATCTCATCGTCGGCCCACTCGTCGATGACCCGTGCGTCAATGCCCTCATACCGGCCGCAGCAGAACACCAGCCACGGTTCGCCGGCCAGCCCGTCGGCATAGGCCTGGGTAAACGGCCGGCCCACCGGGGTCGGGACGATGATTCGCGGTGGCCGGCCACCGGCCGCGCCCGATCCGCTCACCTCGGTCAGTGCCGCCCACCACGGCTCCGGACGCATCACCATGCCCGGCCCCCCACCGTAGGGGGCGTCGTCCACGGTCCGATGCGCATCGCTCGTCCACTGCCGGAGATCATGCAGGTGAACGTCAAGGATGCCCCGGTTACGCGCCCTGCCTACCAGCGACAGTTCCAGCGGGCTGAGATACTCAGGAAAAATCGTGATAATGTCGACACGCACGGCTACTCCAGATCGAACAAGCCCGGCGGCGGGTCGACCACGAGACGACCGTCGAGCACATCGACCCTGGGGACGATCTCACGCACGAACGGGATCAGCACTTCGCGCCCGTCGGCTCGGTCGACCGCGAGCAGCTCCCCGGCCGGCGTGTGGACCACGTCGACAACCACACCGACATCCATGCCGGCTACGGTGGACACCCGCAGCCCGACCAGGTCACGGTCCCACCAGAAGTCGTCCGGATCATCATCGCCGTCCGCGGCGGCACCCACGGCGCTGGGCGCGATGGTGAGGATCTGTCCCCGCAGGGCTTCGGCTGCGCTACGGTCACCAACCCCCCTGAAGCGCAGGAGCAGGCGGCCGGCATGCCAACGGGCCCCGGCAACCACCAGCGGAGCGGCGGCCGGCGTGTGGCCGGGAAAGCTCGACCCCGGCGCGAAGCGCCGGTCCGGAAGGTCCGTTCGAACATCGATCGTCACCTCCCCGCGCACACCGTGGGGACGGCCGATTCGACCGACCACGACCGGTTCATCCGCCGGGCGGTCCACAACCTGCCGGCTACCGGTCGACGTCGACGACGTCGACACGCAGACCCCGGCCACCCACCCCGGCCATGACTGTCCGGAGCGCGCGCGCGGTCCGCCCGCCGCGCCCGATCACCTTGCCGAGATCGTCGGGATGCACGCGGACCTCCAAGGTCCGGCCTCGCCGACCCGACTGCATATCGACGCGTACATCGTCCGGGTGGTCGACGATGCCCCGAACAAGATGCTCGAGCGCGGCCTCCAGCACTTACTGCCCCGCCGGAGTCGATGCCTCGGCCGCCGGCGCGCTCTGCTCGCCCGCGGGTGCTTCGTCCGTGCCCTTCTTGGCCTTCTTGGGAGTGGTGGCAGGCTTGTCGCCAAGGCCCGCGGCGGCCCGAGCCGCGGTCTGGAAGGCCTCCCGCTTGTCGGGCTTGGGAGCCGCGACCTTCATCGGCGGCGGCGCGGGCAGCCCCTTGAACTTCTGCCAGTCACCGGTGACCTTGAGGATCGCGAGTACTGGCTCGGTCGGCTGAGCGCCCACACCGAGCCAGTACTCGGCGCGTTCGCCGTCCACCTTGATGATGCTCGGGTCGGACTTGGGATGATACTGCCCGATCGCCTCGATGACCCGGCCGTCTCGCTTGGTGCGGGCGTCCGCGACGACGATCCGGTAGTGCGGCTCGCGCATCTTGCCGAGGCGCTGAAGTTTGATCTTGGTTGCCACGATTGTCGAACTGCTCCAGACGTACGTCAGTAGCCACCAGAATGCCACGGTGGGGACGCGGGATACCGGCGGCTGGGTTTTCGGAGCGTCAAGGCGGCGGAGAGGGTCACCGCGACGACGCCGATGGTAAGGAACCCATGTCGTGCTCATAGTTTGCCAGATCGTGGACGCCGATACTCCCCAGGGCCTTTGGAGCCAACGCCTTCAGTCGATCCTGGCAGGTCAGCGCTGCTTGCCGCGGCGCTGACCGGGCGGTGGACCCGCCGGGGGGAAGCCACCACCGCGCATCAGGGCGGACAGGTCAGGCATGACGCCGTCGCCAGGTCCGGCCGCGGGCAGGCCACCGCCGGCCCGCCGCGCCTCAGCCGCGGCCTGCTCCGCCTGTGTCTGCGCGGCACGAGCGGCCGGATTGCCCTTGCGGTTCGCGCCCTTTCCCTTCTTGCTCGCCTTACGGTTGGCCGCGGCTCGGCCGCGCTGCCCGCCGCCGGGCACACCCATACCACCAGCCATCTGTTTCATGACCTTGCGCGCCTCGTCAAACCTGTCAAGCAGCTGGTTGACCTCGGTGACAGTCACCCCGGAACCGCGGGCCACCCGGGCCTTGCGGGAAGCCTGGAGAATCCGTGGGTCCTGCCGTTCAGCCGGGGTCATCGACCGGATGATCGCGACTACCCGGTCAACGTCACGTTCACCGATCTGGGACAGCTGCTCCTTCATCTGCCCCATACCAGGCAGCATGCCGAGCAGGTTGGCGATCGGCCCCATCTTGCGGACGGCGAGCATCTGGTCGAGGAAATCCGACAGGGTGAACTCCGAGGCGGCCATCTTCGCCGCCATCGCCTCGGCCTGGTCGGCCTCGAAGGCCTTCTCCGCCTGCTCGATAAGGGTGAGAACGTCGCCCATGCCCAGGATGCGCGACGCCATCCGCTCCGGGTGGAAGACGTCGAAGTCCTCCAGCGCCTCACCGGTGGAGGCGAACATGATCGGCTTACCGGTCAGGTGCGCGACCGACAGCGCGGCACCACCGCGAGCGTCACCGTCGAGCTTGGTGAGCACCACCGCGCTGAAACCGACGCCGTCAGCGAAGGCCTGTGCGGTGGCGACGGCGTCCTGACCGATCATCGCGTCGACGACGAACAGGATCTCGTCCGGCGACGTCACATCGCGGATGTCCGCAGCCTGCCGCATCATCTCGGCATCCACGCCAAGACGGCCGGCGGTGTCGACAACAACCACGTCGTGCAGGCGACGCCGCGCGTGTTCCACGGCGTCGCGCGCGACCGCCACCGGGTCACCCACCCCGTTGCCGGGCTCGGGCGCGAACACGTCGATCCCGGCTCGGGCGGCCACAACCTGAAGCTGCGTGACCGCGTTCGGACGCTGCAGGTCGGCGGCGACCAGCAAGGGGGTGTGCCCCTGGGCCGCAAGCCAGCGACCGAGTTTGCCGGCAAGCGTCGTCTTGCCCGTGCCCTGCAGGCCGGCGAGGAGGATGACGGTGGGGGGCGTCTTGGCGAACCGCAGGGTAGCCGCGGCACCACCCAGAATAGCGATCAGTTCTTCATTTACGATCTTGACTACCTGCTGGGCCGGGTTCAGCGAAGCCGAGACCTCCGCTCCCATCGCCCGTTCGCGCACGGCCGCGATGAAGGCACGGACCGCCGGCAACGCGACGTCGGCCTCCAGCAACGCCACCCGGATCTCCCGGGCGGTGGCATTGATGTCAGCCTCGGACAACCGCCCCTTGCCGCGAAGCGACGAGAAAGCCTTGTCGAGACGGCTGGACAGGGTGTCGAACACGCGCACACTCCGAGATCGCTGGCGAACCGCAGCTCTCAGGGTACGCACCAGGACGGGGCGAAGGCCGGCGAGTCCGCGGCTTGCGGCCCTTCACCTCTGCGACAGGCAGCCCGGCGAGGTACACCCACACGGTGATCATGGCACAGATCCGCCGCTGTCACCGCCCTCCACAGCGAGGATGGCGGGAACACCTCGCCGGGCATAACATCCCGGCCATCGGGTCCGGCCGGGCCATGAACCTCACCTCGGCACTGTAGGTCGCCCGCACGCCGGGTGAAAGAGCCTTCCCGTGGCCACGGTGTAGGCCTGGGCAGGGAGCCGAGCGGGAGAAGCCGAGCAGCGAATCCGGCTGGCTCTTCCGGTCAGCTCGCGGCCTCTCCCAGCAACGCGTCGACGAACGCCTCCGGATCGAACGGCGCGAGGTCGTCAGGCCCCTCCCCCAGACCGACGAGTTTCACCGGTACCCCGAGCTCCCGCTGGACCGCGATCACGATGCCGCCCTTGGCAGTCCCGTCGAGCTTGGTGAGCACAACGCCTGTGATGTCCACCGCACGGGTGAACACCCGGGCCTGTTCCACGGCGTTCTGGCCGGTCGTCGCGTCCAGCACGAGCAGAACCTCGTCAACGGGACCGATCTTGGTTACCACGCGTTTGATCTTGGCAAGCTCGTCCATGAGACCGGTCTTGGTGTGCAGACGCCCAGCGGTGTCCACCACCACGGTGTCCGCTCCGACAGCGATGCCTCGTTTGGCGGCTTCAAAGGCGACCGATGCCGGGTCCCCGCCCTCGCCGCCGCGTACCGTCTGCGCCCCGACCCTGCTCCCCCACGTTTCCAGCTGGTCGGCGGCGGCGGCCCGGAAGGTGTCGGCCGCGCCCAGCACCACCGTACGGTTGTCCGCCACCAGCAGACGGGCGATCTTTCCACAGGTCGTGGTCTTGCCGGTACCGTTCACCCCGACCACGAGGATGTTCGCGGGCCGGCCGTCCACGGCCGAGTGCAGCGTACGGTCGGTGCTGGTACCAATCTGGGCAAGTAGCTCGTCGCGCAGCAGCACACGCACATCCGCGGGCTGGCGGGCACCGAGAACCTTGACCCTTGTGCGCAACGACTGGACCAGTTCCTGGGTAGGCGCCACCCCGACATCGGCGACCAGCAAGGTCGTCTCGACGTCCTCCCAGGCCTCCTCGTCGAGGTTGTCCCGGGACAACAACAGCAGCAGCGTGCGGCCCAGGCTGTTCTGGGACCGCGCGAGCCGCTCGCGCAGGCGGATCAACCGGCCGGCGGCTGGGGCCGGCACCTCCCGTTGAGCTTCCCGCTCAAGTTCCAGTTCGTACGGTTCAGCTTCACCCGCGGCCTCGGCCTCGGGTGCGGGTGCGGGGATGTCAACGGTCTCGACCGTCCGCCTCGGGGTGTCTCGGGGGATCTCGGCGTCGTCACCCACCCCGGGCTGGTAGTCCGTACCCGGGTGCGGCCGGCCCCGGGTGGGGGTGCTTCGACTTCGGCGGCGGGTGCCCACCAGCAGGCCGGCGGACGCGACAAGACCGAACACGACGATCGCGATGATGATGAGGACGTACTCCACGCATCCGATCCTGACAGACCAGGCAGCCCGTTTCTCAGGCCGAAGCGCGTTCCCGGAGCCGTTGACTGATCACCGTGGTGACTCCGTCCCCACGCATCGACACACCGTAGAGCGCGTCCGCAATCTCCATCGTACGTTTCTGATGGGTAATAATGATCAACTGAGATTTCTCCCGCAGGCCTTCCAGCGCCGTCAGCAGGCGGCCGAGGTTACGGTCGTCAAGGGCGGCCTCGACCTCGTCCAGCACGTAGAAGGGCGACGGCCGGGCACGAAAGATCGCGAGCAGCAGGGCAATCGCCGTCAACGATCGTTCACCGCCCGACAGCAACGACAGACGCTTGACCTTCTTGCCCGGTGGCCGTGCCTCCACCTCGATGCCAGTGGTGAGCATGTCATCGGGATCGGTGAGCACGAGTCTGCCGTCACCGCCGGGGAACAGGGTCGCGAAGACCGTCTCGAACTCGCGCGCGGTGTCCTCGAAGGCCGCGCGGAAGACCTCTCGGACCCGTTCGTCGACCTCGGCGACGACCAGCAGGAGGTCGCGGCGGGTGTTCTTGATGTCGTCGAGCTGTGTCGAGAGGAACGCCGCGCGCTCCTGCAGGGCTTCGAACTCCTCGAGCGCGAGCGGGTTGACCTTACCCAGCCGGGCGAGCTGTCTCTCGGCCGCGGCCGCCCGCGCCGCCTGGTCAGCGCGGTCGAACGCGACGGCCTCGCCGTCCGGGGTGTCCGGCGGTACGGGCACGTGCGGTCCGTACTCGCCAACAAGATCGTCAACGGCTATCCCGTGCTCGTCGAACGCCTTGGCCTCCAGTGTCTCCACCCGCAGGCGCTTTTCGGCACGGGCGAGCTCGTCGCGGTGGGCATCATCACGCAACGCGGCGAGCTCGCCGGCACGTGTCCGTACCTGCTCGCGGACGGCGGCCAGATCGGCCTCGGTCCGCAGCCGCCGCGCCTCGGCCTGGCCACGTTCGGTGTCAGCGGCGGCCAGCGAGTTCTCCAGCGCCGCGAGAACATGACCGGCAGCGTCGGCCACAGCCGCGGCAACGGTCGCCTGGCGCTCCCGCACCTCCCGTCGCCGGGCCGCCGCCAGCCGCGCGGCCCGTTCGTTCGCGGCGGACCGGACCAACGCGGCCGCGCGGCCGGCCAGCGCCCGAGCCCGTTCCTCACTGGTACGCACCGCAAGCCGGGCCTCGACCTCCTCGCCGCGCACGGCTGAGGTCGCGGCCGCAAGCCGGTCGCGCTCAGCTGGCGACCGGTCACCGACGTCAGGTTCCGAAGAGGTCGCGGCCAGCATCGCCTCCAGCTCCGCCAAGGCACCGTATGCCTGGTCGCGAGCGGTTTCGGCCTGCATCCGGACCCGTTCGAGACGTTCGATCTCAGCGGCTCCCGACCGGTTCGCCCGCTCCAGCTGGGACAGTTGTTCGGACAACGCCCGGTGACGGGCGTCCGCTCCATGCAGCGCCGCTGACGCGTCGTCGATCCCACTTCTGGCCCGCTTCACCTCCTCGGCGGCGGCGGCGACGGCCCCGCGGGCACGCTCACCGCTGCTGGCCGCCGCAAGCATCCGGGACTCCGCCTCGTCCGCCGCGGCCTGAAGCTCGAGCAGGGACGGCGCTCGGGCACTGCCGCCGGTGGCGAGTTCAGGCCCGATCACGTCACCAGCCCGGGTGACCGCTCGGATGCCAGGATGTTCACGGACAAGCTCAACGGCGGCTGTGAGGTCGGCAACCACGATAGTGGCGGCCAGCAACCGGGCCACTCCCGCGGCGTAGCGCGGGTCGCTGACCCGCACGAGGTCCACGGCGGGAACCCCACCGCGACGGGCGTCCGCCGACAGGGCCATGACCGGGTCGGTCCCGCACCCGTCGGCGACCGGGCCGTCGCCGCTCGGCCGGCCGGCGACCAGCAGTGACGCGCGCCCCGCGTCGGCCGCGCGAAGCCACTCGAACGCGGCAGCGGCATCCTCGACAGCACCGACCGCGACGGCGTCGGCAGCCGGACCCAGGACGGCTGCCATCGCGGTCTCGGCCCCTGGCTCGACCGCCAGCAAGGCGGCGAGGCGGCCCAGGACGCCGGTGGGCCTGGCGGGAGCGCCGTCCGACCGGGCAGCGCCGTTGTCCCGCTCGCCGCCGGCGGCGGCCAGCAGCGCGGCGGCGCCGTCCTTCGGCGTCAGCGACAGGATGAGCGCCTCCCCGCGGGCCTGCCAGGAAGCCCGGTCGCGTTCGGCGGAACGCTCCTGCGCACGCACATTCTCCAGCCTCGCCGTCGCGTCCGCATGGACCGCCACGGCCTCGGCATGTCTCGCGGTGAGCTCGGAACGGGTCGTCCGCATCCGGGCGAGTTCTGACTCCAGCGCGACACGCTGGTCACTTGTTTCGCCACCGCGCTGCCGGGCGGCGTCCACGGCCTCGGATATCCGGACGATCTCAGTCTCAGCACTGGCGGCGCGGGAGCGAGCCGCCTCCACCCGCCCGGCCAGCCGAGCCAGGCTCTCCCGTCGGCTTGAGGCCTCCCGCGCGGCAGCCACAAGCGCCTTTTCCTCACCGGCCAGTGCTGTCTCCAGCGCGGCCCGGCGGGCGACGACCTCGGCGAGGTTGTCACGATCGGCATCCAGCCGCACGCCGAGAGCGTTCTCCTGTTCCCGGACTGCCGCCGCCTCCTGCTCCAGCTGCTCGGGATCCCGCCCACCGCGTTCTTCCTCGGACCCGGAGCGCAGCAGCCGGACCCGCTCGGCCGCGAGTGACCGGGTACCTCGGACGCGCTCCCGAAGGGATGCCAGCGCGTGCCAGACCTCACCTGCGGCAGCGGCCTGGGGGGTCACCGCCGCCAGCTCCGCCGCCAGGATCTGCTCCCGCCGCTGGCCGTCGGTATATGCCTGCCCGGCCGCCGCGAGGCGGACCCGCAGCGCTTCTTCATCCCTGGTGTCAGCCGCGATGTCACCGCGGGCGGTGACGATGTCGTCGGCCAGCAGGCGCAGCCGTGAGTCACGCACCGCGGCCTGGATGACACCGGCCTTACGGGCGATTTCCGCCTGCCGGCCCAGCGGGCCCAGCTGGCGCCGCAGCTCGGCGGACAGATCCGTCAGGCGGGTGAGATTGGCCGCCATCGCCTCCAGCTTGCGCAGGGCCTTTTCCTTGCGCTTGCGGTGCTTGAGGACGCCAGCCGCCTCCTCGATAAAGGCGCGCCGGTCCTCCGGGCGGGCGTGCAGAACCGCGTCAAGCTGGCCCTGGCCAACGATCACATGCAGCTCGCGGCCGATCCCAGAGTCGCTCATGAGTTCCTGGATGTCCAGCAGCCGACACGAACTACCGTTGATCGTGTATTCGCTCTCGCCGCTACGGAACATCAGACGACCGACCGTCACCTCGCTGTAGTCGATAGGCAGCGCGCCGTCGGTGTTGTCAATGGTGAGCAGGACCTCGGCGCGGCCCAGCGGCGGGCGCGACGGTGTGCCGGCGAAGATGACGTCCGACATCGTCCCGCCGCGCAGCGCTTTGGCGCCCTGCTCGCCAAGGACCCAGGCCATCGCGTCGACGACGTTGCTCTTGCCCGAGCCGTTCGGCCCCACAACACAGGTGATGCCGGGCTCGAGGTGCAGGGTCGTCGAACTCGCGAACGACTTGAAGCCCCGCAGGGTAAGGCTCTTGAGATGCACCTGTCTCCGGAGCTGTCGGAGGGGACGGAACACCAACGATACTGCCAGCTTCACTACCAGCAGGATCCGGCAAATGAGCCCCGGCAGCACGAAGGGACGTTCCCCACGAGGAGAAACGTCCCTTAACTCCCGCTACGGATTCGGGAGGATCAGGTCAGCGCGGGCTCTGCTTCAAGCGCGCGAAGCTCGTCAGAGACATCAACGCCTTCAAGCGCATCCGTAAGAGCACGAGAACGCGCAAGCTCGTCTTCCAGTTCTGCTACACGTGCACGAAGTCGGCGTACCTCATACGACAAACGAACATCGTTGCCAGAGCCGACGTGGCCGAAAAGGGCCTTCGCCATGATGATGGTCCTCCACGATGAGTGACCGAGCGGGTGCGGGACGCGCTGCAACCCACCGATGAAGAACCGGGATAGATCACACGACGCGCCAGACAATGAACTCAGGATCGCACGCGAAGTAGCCGAATGTCAAGACGATGCCATACCCGGACGGCTCCCGATGGCATTTTGTCGAGATGAGGACACCTCGTCATCGCCCAACCGTCGACACAGATCATTTCCGGGTAAAATTTGACAGATCACCCTTCGCCTGCGACCAGGAGAACGTGACCTGAGTCGTCAGACCTGGTGTGTGCCCGGCCCGCAACATCTCCAGGAGAGCCTCGCAAGCGGCTCGCGAACCTTCCGCAACGATCTCGACCCGGCCATCTGTGAGATTCGTCGCCGAACCCACCAGGCCGAGCCGGCGCCCACGGGAACGGACATAAGCCCGAAAACCAACGCCCTGAACCCTCCCTGACACCCACGCTGTCAACCGGGCCGGCGGTTCAGACCCGGCGGACGTATTGTGATCATTTCGATCCGGCGGCTCCGCGGGAACATCACACATGGGCACGATAGGCTACCGGCCCATTGTGAATACCATGCGTTCGCCCCGATCCCGTCAGCTCCGGGTGCCCCTGCCCGGCGGCCGACGAGCCGTCATGACGATGGTCAGCGCCATCATCATCCCCGCGGCGCTGTCACTCAGCGGTTGCGGCCAGAGTTTCAGCCAGGATGGCGGCATCCTGCCGGTGCCCCAGGCCAGCACGGAGGGCCTACGCAGTGCCACACCGGCACCGGCACCAGCCGCGCCCAACGAGATCATTGGTCCGGGCTACGCCCCGCCCCGCACCTCAGGTCCCACCCAGACCGCGGTACCCAACCTCCCCGGCGGCAAGCTGTAAAACGGCCTTCCTCTGGGTCCACGGCACTGCCGCGGACCCAGAGGAAACTACCAACGTCCCCTTCTCGGCCGTGGTTGACAGCCTGGACAGCTGAAACTGGACCGGTTCATGAAGGCATCCCGACGGACGGGCGTCCGGCATCGTGAACATGGCTGACCGGTCCGCCCATAGACCTCCAGCGAACGGTCGAACCGGCCGCTCACACCATTGACTGATACATAGAGCGAGTCGAAGGAGGTCCCGCCCGCGCACAACGCGGCGGTGAGAACCTCACGTGCCGCATCCAACAAGCGGCAGAGCTCACCGCGGGTAAGCGTCTCAGTCGGACGCGCATAATGCAGCCTCGCCCGCCACAGGGATTCATCGGCGTAGATGTTACCGATACCGCCGACAAGGGTCTGATCGAGTAACGCGCGTTTGATTCCGGTCCGGCGGCGGCGAACGGCCGCGACGAACTCCGTGTCAGAAAAACCCGGGTCCAGGACATCCAGCGCGATATGCGCAATCGGTTCCGGCACACCCGCACCGGCGGGGACAACCGCAAGACCGCCGAAGGTGCGCTGATCGACAAATCGCAGTTCCCGACCAGCGTCGGAGAACGTGAAACGAATTCGGAGGTGGGTCTCGGCGGGTTTGGTCGCGGGCACCGCGAGAAGCTGGCCGCTCATGCCGAGATGAGCGAGCAGCGCCATTCCATGACCGAGATCCAACCACAGATACTTCCCCCGCCGGTGTACGGCAAAGATCGTACGGCCCGCAAGCACCGCCACGAAGTCAGCGGTCCCAGCGGCGTGCCGCCGGACAGCCCGGGGGTGCGCAACCACGACCTCCGCGATCGTCCGGCCGACCAGCGCCTGTTGCAGGCCGAGCCGAACGACCTCGACCTCCGGAAGCTCAGGCATGGCGGAAAGGGCAGCGGCGGATCAGCGGTTACCCGTGCGCACAGCCGTCTCAGCGCGGCTGTCCGCCGGATCGCCGTCATCCCGCTCTGCGCCGGCCAGCCCGTCGGGATGACAAGGATCGGCCGAACGCGCCTCCAACGCCTCGAAGGCGGCGGCGGCGGCGCGCTGCTCAGCCTCCTTCTTGCTCCCACCGTCACCATGGCCGAGGATTTCACCGGCCACGACGGCGCGGGCGGTGAACCGCTTGGCATGGTCCGGCCCGAACTCATCCACCTCGTACTCGGGCGGACCCAGCAACAGCACGGCGGTCCGTTCCTGCAACGAGGTTTTCCAGTCCAGCCCGGCACCCCGGCCGGCGGCCACGTCCAGCAGCGGGTCGAACAACCGGTGGACGAACTGGGACGCGACCTGCAGGCCGTCCAACCCGCCAGCCGACAGGTAGACCGCGCCAATCAGCGCCTCAAGGGTGTCCGCGAGGATGCTGGCCTTGTCCCGGCCTCCGGTGGTCTCCTCACCACGGCCCAACAGCAGGTACGGACCGATGCCGTTCTCCCCCAGCGTGCGGGCGACACCAGCAAGCGCACGCATGTTGACTACGGACGCGCGCTGCTTGGCGAGCTGTCCTTCCGGCAGGTCCGGATGACGGTGGAACAGGGCGTCGGTGACGACAAGGCTGAGCACGGAGTCCCCAAGGAACTCCAGCCGTTCGTTGGTCGGCAGGCCGCCCTGCTCGTAGGCGTATGAGCGGTGCGTAAGAGCCCGTTCGAGCAGGCCGACGTCGACCGGCACACCGAGCGCGGCCATCAGGCCGTCTCTGGGCGCGGGCGGTGGCAGGCCGCGGGTCATGCCGGCAGCCCGGCACGGATCCGGCGGTGGGTGACGAGCTCGGCGAGAGCCGCCCGCTGGCGCGGCACCCAACCTGCCTGATGTGCGGCAACCGCCTCGGCAATCGCGTGCGTGACTCCGGCCGCGGCCCCCTCGGGCCTGCCATCCACGACGACCACAATCCCGTCAACACCGACCACGAATGCTCCCTCCCACGGCTGCCACCCCGACGACGTCCGCGGTAGCTGACCGACAACCTGCGCAACCGCTCGCAGAACCGACACCAGGACCGCCCCGGTGAAACCATCACTGAGCACGACGTCAACGCTCCCGCCGGCCACCACCGTGGCCGCCTCGACAGCGCCCACGAAGTCAAACCCCAGCTCGGCGATAAGATCGCCGACGCTCCCAGCAGCCGGTCGGCCCGGATCAGCCGGCCCCGCGGACAGCAGGCCGACCCTGGGCCGCGCCACACGCAGGCGGATTGTGGCGTAGGCCGCTCCGAGGACCGCGCACTGGGTGAGCTGGTCGGCGCTGATGTTCACGCCGGAGGCCGCGCCAGCATCCAGCAGGACCCTCGGCTCGGACGGCGAGCCGACGACCACGGCAAGTGCCGGCCTCGTCGCCCCCGCGAGCGGGCCGAGGGTGAACGTCGCCGCGGCTGTGGCCGCGGCGACCGGGCCGGCCGACACCATGGCGTCGGCCACGCCGTCCCGCAATAGACGGGCCGCGACCCGCACCGTGGCGTCCCGCCTCGATCGCACCGCACGGGTCGCGTCCACGCCGGCACCTACCGTATAAGAAGCATCAACGATCCGTAGCCGGCTCTCGGCGTGCAGGCCGCGCTCGCGCAGCAGCGGCCCAGCGACCCGGGACGGGCCGACCAGGCTGACATTCAGGGTCGCGTCAGCGGCAAGCGCATGACCGACACCGTCAACGACCAGCTCCGGCGCGCCGTCTTCACCGGGCAGATCAACCGCCACATGTGTCACACCACTAAGAGCGCTTGGCAATAGGGGACGCGGTGTCGCGGGGCTGGGGCACGCACCTCGCCGCATCGCT
>NZ_CAKJTR010000125.1:13686-15630 GCF_917627355.1 Protofrankia sp. Cj3
CCCCGGCTCGTCGGTCGCCACCCAGCACCAGGGTGGCTCCCTTCTCCGCCTTGCGCCGCACACACCCCAGCCCCGCTCCTTGATCCACACCCCTATTACCGGGCGCTCTTAGACGTCGATGACCTGTCGATCGTTGTAACGACCGCAGGTCGGGCAGACCGTGTGCGGCCGGACCACGTGGCCGCGTGGGCACTTGGCCAGAGCGGGGGTCGTTGCCTTCCACTGAGCCCGCCGAGAGCGGGTGTTACTACGCGAGGTCCGGCGCTTCGGGACGGCCACTAGTCCTTCTCCTTGTTATCGATCAATGCTGAATTCTCGACCAGCGATGGAAGTGCCGCCCACCTGGGGTCGACCTGTTCATGGGTATGGCCAGGCTCAAGGTCGTCCAGTCGCGCGCCGCAGTCGACGCACAGACCCGCACAGTCCGGCCGGCAGCAGGGTGACAGCGGCAGGTTGAGCACCAACGCGTCACGCAGCGCCGGAAGCAGATCAATATGGTCGTTCACGATCTGCGGACAGTCGTCGTCATCGACGTCGCCCACGACCCGGTCGGGATAGTAGAACAGCTCCCGGATGTCAACCGCCGCCTCGTCCTCGAAGGGGTCGAGACAACGCGAGCACTCGCCCGCCAACGGCGTGGACGCCGTGCCGCTGACCAGCACGCCTTCCATCACGGATTCCAGCCGCACAGCCAGCTCAATAAGCGCGCCCGGCGAAACCTTGATCATTTCGTTTCCCAGCTCCGCCGGCGCGGGAACCTGTGTCACGACATGCTTCATGGAACCCGCGCGACGGCCCAGCTCGCGAATGTCAAGTACGAGCGGGCCACGAGGGCTCCGGCGATGGGATGACGGCCCGGTCATGGGTGGAGTGCCTGTCCTTGCCACGAAAATACTGGATTCACAACTCTCGAACATCACAAAACGACAGACTCGGCCCGGACTCAGCTCAGGTTCGGATGGCTGCCCCACCCGCCGCTCCGGACGCAGACCGCAAGCTTATCCGATCGTCCAGGCTGGCGGCGGTGCGGCCGTCGTGACTCCTCGCCAACCGGCGGGACCGACCACGCTCGGCTACAGGGAGCGAGGCGAGACCTCTGGGCGGCGCCCCTCGAAGGCCGCGAGCTTCCCGGCGACGCGGGCGCCGGGCTCCGGCCGGGCGGCCTTGGCCGCGTCCCGCGAACGCGGCCAGTGGTTCAGTGGTTCAGCTATCGCGCCACCGTTCGCCCACTACCGTTATCGCGCTACTGGGCGAGACGCTCCCGCAACTGCTTGAGTACAAGATCCGGCACCAGCCCGGAGACGTCCCCGCCGTAGGTGGCGACCTCCTTGACCAGGCTTGACGACAGAAAGGCGTACTGCGGGTTCGTGCTCATGAACAGGGTTTCGACGCCCGCGAGCGAATGGTTCATCTGGGCCATCTGCAGTTCGTAGTCGAAGTCACTGACCGCGCGCAGGCCCTTGACGATGGCCTGGATGCCACGGGCCCGGCAAAAGTCGACAAGCAGGCCATGAGAGGACTCGACCAGCACGTTGGAATGCTCGCGCGCCGCCTCACGGATCAGTTCGATCCGCTCGTCCACGGTGAAGAGGTTGGCCTTGCTCTTGTTGATGAGCACAGCCACGACAACCTCGTCGAAGAGCCGGCTGGCACGGCCGATGATATCAAGGTGACCGTTGGTGACCGGGTCGAAGGAACCAGGACAGACAGCCTTTCTCATGATCCGAAACCGTACCAGAGCGTCGCCTCGCCATACGTCCGATTACGTATCGCAACAAGACCATCTGGCCAGTCGAACTGCCCACCGCGCCGCGATCGCTCCACAACACATATACCATCTGGACACAGCCAGGAATGGGCAAGCAGGCGAGTGAGCACGGCTGTCAACTCTACGTTAGACGCATTATACGGAGGGTCCAGAAACACCACGTCAAAAGCATGCCC
>NZ_CAKJTR010000126.1:0-5027 GCF_917627355.1 Protofrankia sp. Cj3
GTACGGTGAGCTGGTATAGATGGATGTAATGCAACAATCTAATCCATTCTTAGAGTGAATTTCTATCAAGTGAAAATTCATTTTGGTCTGTCCGGATACGAAGGCCCAGGGGGGAATCTTTCTAAGCTAGTTCATACATCTTCAATCTCAGATTATTAAACTAAGTTTGAAGAACTACGAAATAAGCTAAGTTAAATCACTCATTAGTTTAATTTGTTAAGTCTAAATCACATTCATAGTGGAAGGCTTTACACCTGAGCCTCGTTAGACTCAGTAGAAGTGTAAATAAAATTATTAAATGGAGATTTAATGAATTTAAAAAATAATATTATTCGGGTCAAAATAAAATCTGATTGGTCATAAAAATATCAATGGTCGTAATCGGAAAGGCCTAAACTAAAGTTTGAATTTTATAGGACAAAATTGGACGTTAATTTGAAAGGAGCCCGGCTCCTTTGTCGGGCGGTGGTACAACTGACGTTACCGTAAAAAACGGTAGGGTCTCGGTGTTCCCGCCGGGTTGAATGGTCGTTACGGTGAGGTAACAAACTTTGCGCCCTGTAGTTGGGCTCCCGCCGTTCGGATGACCATCCGCAGGTTAATTGCACCGTATGCGCATGATGTGCCGCCGACGCATACCCATTGCTTCCCGTGATGTATTCCCAGGGTATCAGGTCACCGTCGCTGCGCATCCACCCTCGCCGCGCATCCGCTCCCGCCGCGCATTCACTGTGGTGTATTCACCGCGGCACATTCGAGTGGCCGATCGATTCCTGAGCGGCGTACCGGTCGCTGACCGGGGACTGTTGGTGGCGCTGCCGAGACAGGCGGTGTCTGGTCAAGTCGTGTCGGGCGCGACAACGAGGGGCGAGCGCGAAGGTTTCGTTCCTTGGCCGGTAGCCTCAGGCGTGTGGTCAGTGCGGGTCCGTCTGCGGGTACCGGTCGCCGGGCAGGGCATGGCTGAGCCCGCCGCAAGCCACCGTGGGCACGATGCGCTGGTGGCGCCGGGTGCCGGCGAGGCGGTTGATGCCGCTCTGAGCCGTGAGCTGGAGCTTCTCGCCCATCGCGCCTGGCCCCCGCTGTGTGAGCGCCGTGTCGGCGGCTGGGTGTTGCGGGAGTCTGCCGGTTCCTCCCGGCGCGGCAACTCGGTGTGGGCCCGCGGAGACGTCCCTGATCTTTCTCTCGCGCTTGACGAGGTCCGCGCGTTCTACGCCGCGGCAGGGCTGCCGGCGACCGTCCAGATCACCCCGGTGTCGTTGCCGGCCGGTATCCACCAGGCACTGGACGCGCTCGGGTTCGATGACACCGGTCCGACCGATGTCTGCGCGGCCGACCTGGCGGACCTTGCTGGCCGGCTGGCCGGCGGCACCGTCGCGGAGGCCAGCGTTGACGTGCCGTCGGGAGCGTCGGCGGCTGCTGCCGCCGGCTCCGGCCGCGCCGGTGGTACCAGAACGCTCATGTTCGACGACATCGACGGCAGCTGGCTGGATATCGCTGGGCGGGTACTTTCGACCTTTGCGGACCAGCGTGCCGGCACCCTCAAGGTGCTGACGAATCTCACGATAGCAACAAAGTACGTGCTGTGCGTGATGGACGGCGTGCCGGTCGCGGTTGGCCGGGGGGTCATAGACGGCGACTGGCTCGGCGTCTACAGCATGGCGACGATACCGGCCGCGCGCGGCCGGGGAGCCGCCCGCGCCGTCCTCGCCGGGCTGGTCACATGGGCCACCGACGCTGGTGCCTCCCGCGCCTATCTGCAGGTGGAACAGACCAGCACAGCGGCCCGCCACCTGTATGCCGCACTCGGCTTTCAGCCCGTCTATCGATACTCCTACCGGCGGTACTGCTACCGGCGGCCTCATCACGCCGGCAGTCCAGCCGCGTCCCTACGCTGATCATTGGGGAGTCATGACGCCCGAGCAGGCCAGCCGCAGTCTCCTGGAGCCGATGGGCAGGACTCGCGTGATGGGTGTGGTCAACGCGACCCCGGATTCGTTCTCCGACGGCGGTACCTTCGCGACCGCCGCTGATGCCGTCCGGGCCGGCTTGGCGATGGCGGCCGACGGCGCCGACATCATCGACGTCGGTGGTGAGTCGACCCGACCGGGGGCCGCCCGGGTTGATCCGGACGAGGAACTGCGCAGGGTGCTGCCGGTGGTGACGGAGCTGGCCGCGGCCGGGGTCGCCGTCAGCGTGGACACGACCCGCCGGACGGTCGCCGAGGCCGCGTTGGCCGCCGGCGCTGTGATCATAAATGACGTATCGGGCGCGGCCGACCGGGACCTGCTGGCTCTCGCCGCCGAGCGGGGTGTTCCCTATGTGCTGATGCATGCCAGGGGCACGAGCGCGAACATGTTCACCCGGGCGGTCTACGGTGACGTCGTGTCCGAGGTCGCGGCCGAGCTGCACGACCGTCTTGAGGCCGTGCTCGCCGCGGGTATCGCGCCGAGCAGGGTGATTATCGACCCGGGGATCGGCTTCGCGAAGAAGGCCAGACACAACTGGGCGCTGCTGGCACACATCGACGCCTTCAGCGCGCTGAATTATCCCCTGCTGGTCGGTACATCGCGTAAGTCGTTCCTGGGCAGCCTGCTGGCGGGCTCCGACGGCCGGGCCCGGCCAGCCGATGATCGCGACGATGCGACCCAGGCGACAACGGCGCTGCTGGCGGTCGCCGGGGTGTGGGCGGTACGGGTGCACGCGGTCCGGGCGGCGGCGGACGCCGTCCGGGTGGCGCAGGCATGGCGGAGCGCCCGCGGCGAGCAGCCGTGGGATGCGCGTATGGGGCCGGCTCGGGCGCTGATCGCCGCCAGCGGTTCCGCCCCGGCCATGCCCCGATGCCCACCGGCGGGCGCGGCATGACCGCCTGGCCACCGGCGGGCGGATCGCCTGGAGCCGATGCCCCGTCGGCGGCCGCGCCGGACCGGATCGTCCTTACCGGCCTGCGGGTCCACGGCCACCATGGTGTCCTGCCAGCCGAACGCGAGTTGGGCCAGGAATTCGTCGTGGACGCCGTGCTGTGGGTGGACACCCGGCAAGCCGCCGCGAACGACGACCTCGCCGCCACGGTCGACTACGCGGCGTTGGCCCAGACGTTGGCTGGGATCATCGCGGGTGAACCGGTGGATCTGATCGAGACACTCGCGCACCGGCTGGCCGTCGCCTGCCTGGGCGACGGCCGCGTTGCGCGCGCCCAGGTGACGGTACACAAACCGGCGGCACCGATCCCACTACCGTTCACCGATGTCGCGGTCAGCGTCACCCGGGACCGGCCAGCGTGAGCGGGACGGGTCATCAGCCGGGATCGCGAAAGTCGCAGGCGTCGTCGTTGGCAACGCCGCGGCCAGGGCCGGAGCGGCCGACCGCGGTGCTTGCGCTGGGCTCGAATCTCGGTGATCGTCTTGCGCGGCTTCGTGCCGCCGTCCGGACGCTCGGTGCGGTGGCGGTGTCGCGGGTGTATGAGACCGCGCCCGTCGGCGGACCCACCCAGGACGATTATCTCAATGCGGTTGTGCTGGTCCCGGCGGCGCCGGCACGTGCTCTGCTGTTGGCGGCACGGTCAGCCGAGCAGGCGGCGTCACGGCTGCGGACGGTACGATGGGGCCCACGGACCCTGGATGTTGATGTGATCGCCTGTGGCAGGCTGCTGAGCGACGATCCGGAGATCCTCATCCCGCATCCGCGTGCCCATCTGCGCGCGTTCGTCTGTGTTCCCTGGCTGGATGTCGAGCCGGACGCGGTGCTACCTGGTCATGGCCGGGTGGCCGACCTGGTGGCCGGGCTGGATACCGCCGGGATCCAGCAGACATCATGGAGCTTGCGCCAGTGAAACCGAGCCGGGCGCGGGATCTGTTCGCGGCGGCCGTGGTGCTTGGCGCGCTCACCTATGTTTTCCTGGTTTTCAATTATCAGGACCTGCCGCGCTTTCCGCCCACGGCGCCGTTGTCTCTGCTGATCATTGGGCTGGTGGAGCTACAGACCGCGTCGATCACCCGGCGCCGGTTGCAGGGGCGGCCGGGAACGAGGCCGATCCTGCCGCTGACCGTCGCCCGGCTGGCGGCCATGGCCAAGGCCGGCAGCCTTGCCGGGGCGGCGCTGGCGGGAGCGTGGGCTGCGGTGCTCGGTTATGTGTTGCCGCGTTCGGATGAGTTCCGCACCGCCGGCGCCGATGCGATCACCGCTGGGCTGGGGATCGGTGCCGCGGCGGTGCTCCTGGCCGGCGGGCTGCTGCTTGAGCGTGTGTGCCGAGTGCCGAAATCCTGAGCGGCCTGCCGGGGTGCGCTGGCCAAAGGTCACGCGATCATGTTTTTTGCGCGGTCGGCGGCAGGATCGCAAGGCGGCGGATGGATGCGCCGGAGGCGGTGGGCGCCGGCCGACGAGCCGGGCTACCCGTCCATCGCGTGGTGATGGACGGGTAGCGATGACGCGAGGTGCCACCCGGACGAGCCCTATTGCCGGGCGCTCTTACTCTGGTAATTGTCAACTGGGCGCGCGCAACGCCAGCGCAACGCCGTGATACACCGATGGGGACGTTTGATTGGGTGCGGACCGCGATGGGAGGTCAGCCGGTGGCAGACGGCGCACGACGCTCTGACGCGGCACGACGGTCTGACGCGGTGAATCAACGCCGGCCCGGGGCCGTGGACGGTACGCCGGAATCGGTGGCGCATCCCGACGGAAACGAGCCCCCGGCAAGCGCGGCCCCGCGGCGCCGGGATGCTCATCCCCCTGCCCCGTGGCGCGACCAGGGCCCGCCGCAGGACACTGGCCGATATCAGGACCCTGGCTCTTATCGGGACGCTGGTTCCCAGCAGCGGCCCGACGCAACCCGCGCCTCGGACGCCTATCGGCCAGCCGCTGGATATCCGCCCGCTGACGGCTATCTGCCGCCAGGACAACAGGCCGCGGCCCCACACCGCCCGACGGGCCAACGTGCGGTCGCTCCTCACGTGGCCGACGGCATGGCGACACGGGCCGGCTACCCTCGCAACGAGCGGGCCGCCGGCCGTGGCAATGACGCGGGTTAT
>NZ_CAKJTR010000126.1:5423-7012 GCF_917627355.1 Protofrankia sp. Cj3
TGGCAACGAGGCGGGTTATGGCAATGACGCGGGCCGTCGTGCCGAGCCGGCACCCCACGGCTACGGGCCGGTCACGTCTGGGTATCCGCCGGCCGGCCGGCCCTCCGCTGACCTCTACGACGAGGAGACCCGTTACGCCCCGCAGGCCGCGCCGTCCGGGCCGCCACCGGTTGATCCCGGTATCCGTGATGGCGAGCGGGCCCACCGTTCCGCGGCAGCACGGTCGCGGCCGGCTACTCCCGCTTCTGGTCCTAGTCCTGGTCCTGGTCCGCGCCAGACCGCGGTGTCCCGCCCCCGGCCGACGGACCGGCAGCCCCATGAGCGGCCGTACCCACCGGATACCAGGGCTTTCCCATCCGGTGGTCCCGCTGCTGGGCAGCCGCTGGACCCCGGGCCGGGGTACCCCGAAGGCAGCGGTGGAGGGGGCTGGCGCGACAGCGCCGCGCGGGCCGCGTCACCTGTTGCCGATGCCCACACCGCGGGCGGGTTTCCCCCGGCCCAGCAGCCATACCAGGATGATGCCAGGGGGCAGGCGGGACCGGCAGCGCCGCGCCGCGCGGCTCAGCCCCCAGGGCGCGGATCGGGATGGGACCCGGGGACGCAGGACGCGGCCGCCAGCACGAGTATCCGGCGCCCGCGCGAGCCCACTGGGCGGCCGGCGGGTGTCGCCCCACCGCGTACCACCCGGGTACGCGCGGACGCGGCTGCCTCCGACACCCGGCGTCCCAGCGCTGATCGGGCTGATCGGGCTGATCGCCCTGTCCGGACGGACCGGTCCACGAACTCGGCCGCACACGGCCAGGCCGGCAACGGCCGGTCCGAACGCGTGCGTGGCCGGCGCCGGGATGACCGTGGCAATCCGTCATTCTCGGATGAGGACACCGGTTCGCACCGGGCACAGCCCCGCAAGAGCGCCGCGGGCACGCCGATGCTGCGGCGGCTGCTGTATGCGGTGGTGATCCTTGGGCTCGCCTTCGCGCTCGGGGGCGGCGCGGGGTTTGTCTGGCAGAAGATCAGTCCTGGTAAGGCCAGCGTGCAGGCCGGGCCGACCGCCGCGCCGACAGGCACGGCCCAGGCGGCGGCATCCGCGAGCCCCGCCGCCAGCCCGGCTGGCACAACAGCCCCGGCGGTGGTACCGGCTGACTGGGTTGCGGTCACCGACACGAAGCAGCGGGCGACATTTTCCCACCCGCCTGCCTGGAGCCAACGCCGGGACAACACCGGGGTCTTCTTTGTCGAGCCCGCGGTGGGGACGGCTGCGGCCGGCCCGCGGATGGTCGGAGTCGCGCGTGTCACGGGCACGGATCAACGGGCGGCGCTCAAGGTTGTTCAGGACTCCGAGTTCGCCACCCAGCCGGGGCTCACTCAGGACAGGTCCGGGCCGATCACGGACCCGACCGGAGCGCAGAGCCAGGAGCTGGCCGGCTCCTACCTGCGCGACGGCCAGCGGGTCACCTACGTGATGCGGACGCTGCTGGCCGGGGACGCGGTCTACGTCCTGATCTCGCGGTCGTCAGCTACGCAGGCGGACACCGCGACAACCCTGGTGGAGAACGTACGGGCCTCTTTCCGCGCGTCCTGATCTTCAT
>NZ_CAKJTR010000126.1:7432-16001 GCF_917627355.1 Protofrankia sp. Cj3
TCGGGCCCGGCGCGTTGCGACCGCATCGGCGCGAGGATCCGCCAGATCACCTCCGTGGTGCTGAACCGCGCTGGGCCGCTGCTGGGGGGCCAGCCATGGGCGACGCCGGGAAGCAGGAACTCCACGACCCGATCGCCGGACGAGCAGCTCGTCTCCTTCTTCGTCACCGGGAAACCGCTCCCGGCTGGGGATACGGCTGTCGCCTGGCTGGTTGTGGCCGCTTCGGCTGCCGGTTGGCTGTGACTGTCGTAACCGGGTGTTCCCATGCTGGTCGCCTTCGGTGGGCTGCCGGACGCGCTCTCGACGGGCAACCCGTCGCTGTCGGCACTGCCGCTGTCTTCCGGCAGCGACGGGGGAGGGCAGCCGGCGCTGGCCCGGAAGGGAGCAAGGCTGTTCTCGACCGAGGTCAGTGATGTCCCGAGCGTTGCCGACCAGTCGGCACCAGCGTACGGAACGCGCTCATCAAGCTGTCCATGCACGGCCACCACGCTGACCGGGGCCGCCGGCGCGCAGTCCGGGGTCTGCAGGCTGGCCGCCACCACGGCGATACCGGCGATTTCGGGCGCGTTCTCGCACGCGTAGCGGTAGGCGAGCATCCCGCCGTTGGAGAAGCCGACCAGGATCACCCGCCGCCGGTCGATGGGATAGTGTTGTTCGAGATGTGAGATGAGCGCTCGCAGCCATCCGACGTCGTCGACATGCTCGGCCGCGGACCGCCCGCAACAGGTGCCGGCATCCCACGAGGCGTTCAGGCCATCGGGATAGGCCACGGCGACGCCCGCGCTGGTGGCGAGGGTGTCGATGCCCCACTCGCTCTGGGGTTCCTGACCCTCGTGCAGAAGGCTGTGCAGCGCGATGACGAGCGGAAAGGGCCGGGGAGACGTGGCCGGCGGCAGCGTGATGCGCAGCCGCGGCGCTCGCCCTGAGCGTTCGTAGGCGTCCGGTCCGGCAGTCGGGCTGGGCGCGCCGGCCACCGGCGTCATCGATGCCGGGTGAGACCTGCCCACAGCGGCGCACCCGGCCAGCCAGCAGGTCAGGACAAGTACCAGCCCGGTGAACCGGGCCAGCGCGGTACGGCGACGCGTGGACTGCACCACACTGATTTTGTCCCGTCCACGGCCTGGCCCTGTCAGCGGTATCGGCGTTGATCTCCGCGCGGACGGCGGGTGCCGCGGCTCTCACCGTCCGCGCCGGTGTGGGGGCCGCTGGGGCCAGCGGCCGTGGCGGCTCCGGGCAGGCCCGGAAAGGCGCCTGGCTCCGTTCCGGCGGCGGGGGTACCCAGGCCTGTGCCGGATTTCGAGGCGGGCGGGGCCGTACCCGGACCTGTCGCCGTGTCCGGAAGGATGTCCACGGCCGATACCGGCCCGGCCGGCCGCAGCCCGGTTCCGGGCACGCCGCTCGGTCGTTGCGGTTCCGCCAGACGACCGGGCTGGTGCCCCCGGTCGTCTGGCTGTACCACGCCGAGGCGGGGGCGGCCGGTCGAGCTGGTTCGGTCCATCAACGTGGTCACATCAGCAATATCGATCACGTCGGCAACGTCAATCATGTCGGCCGCGTCCGAGGTGGGCGTGTCCTCAGAGCCGGCTGGCCGTCTGGTGTTCGCGGCGGCGCGGCGATACCGCACAAACGCCTCCTGAGCGCGGTTCTCCAGGTCGTTGACCAGTTCGAGCTGCTCGCGGACACGGCGTTCACCGGCTGGTCCGGCGGCGAGAAGGTCCGACAGGCAGTGGTCGACCGCGCGACGGGCCTGCAGCCAGACGAGGAGCAGCCGGGAGCGCTCCAGGTCTGATGGCATGTCCACCGAGATGTCTCCCCCGTTTCCCGCGCCCCGCGCAGGTGGCCTGCGGCCGCGGACGACCTGGGGAACCAGGCCGTCCGGCAGGCCGCACCCAGCGCACCGCGTAGCGGAGCGACAGGACCGGCGCCGCCGTTGGTCGCGACACTTTGTCGTACCAGAGTGCCTCACCCGCATCCCTCGTGTGCGTCAGTTCGCCGAAGGAGTATGGGTGCGTCGTGGTGGTCTCTGTTGTTTTGGGCAGTCCTTGGGACGATGATGCTGTGCTCATCGTTGCCGAGTGTAAGCATCGTTCCAGGTGTGCTTGGTGTGTTATGCCGTTACGGCGTCATACCGTCACGATGCTTGTCCGGGCTCGGGGTCCGCACGCGACTCGCCGGTGGCCGCGGATGTCTCCCGATCGTGCGCGGAGATCGGGTCCGTCGCCCACCCATCCTTGCTGTGCCCTGCCGCCACCAGGTCGCCGACGAGATCGCTCACCGGCACGACCACCGGCTCCTCGGCGGCGGCACGGGCTCGATTCTCCCGCCAGACAGACCTTGCGGTCGTCAGTTCCGGCCCCCCGTAGCGCAAGAGCTCCTCCCAGCGGCGTTGCATCGGACGGACAAGACCGCCACCCACCCCGACGACTGTCACTCCGGCGATGGTCGCGAGCAGTGCGTAGAGTATCGGATTTGTTACCGAAGTGGCAAGCCCGAGTTCGTCCAGGGCGGCTTTGCCAAACCCGATCATGATGAGCGCGGTGATACTGGTCGCCGCGGTAGCCGCGTAGGGAAGCCCGGTCAGCGCTTCGCGGACGAACACCCGGGCGGCCGAGGCGAGAGTGCCGCCGAGCATGAGCACAGAGCAGGCGAGAACCGCGTGTGCGAGCAGGATGACGAGGTCGTGGACGAGGTCGCTGACCGGGTTGGTGCCGAACGGGCCGAGGGCCAGTTGGAAGAGCGCCAACAGCGCAATGGCGAGCAGCAGCCGCATCAGGCCGATGCGCAGGTCGTGGGCGGGCCGGCGGAGTGCGCGCGTGAGCCCGCCCCGTTCGAGCAGATTGTCGGTGCCAGCGCGGTCGAGGAAGCGGTTGATGATCCTGATGAGTGTGCGGGCGGCCAGGCCGCCGACAGACATGATGAATGCGAATGCTAAAATTTTCGGCACAATTTGGGCGAAGTATTGGGCAAAGTATGACCATGCGCCTGATATGCTATCGTCCCACCCGACAGCCTGCGGTGCCAATAGTCTTCACTCCCATCGCGACAGTCGCGCACCAGGTCGGTTGCGTACTGGTCGGTTGTCCGGCATGGGCGTGTCCGGAAGGCATGGATGGGTCGCGCTGGGCGCCGTTCGCCGCATTGCCCATCGCTCGTCACCGACTGCCCGTTGCCCACCGTACGCACGGAAACAGCACACATCATGGGTAACGATCACACCATGTTGCCACACGGAAGCGGAAAGTAGCGTTCGTGTAGTCCGTCCATGGATGTGCTTTGCGTGTCGCATGGATGCGGAGGGTTGCTGGGATGACCGCCAGCTTGCCGAAGTACGTATATGTCACAATGTGACTACTGGCTGGCGACCTTTCGGGCGATCTGCCGTGCGACACGGTTCACCACGGTCTGCTCGGGGTCGTCGAACACGCGGCCGACGACAAAGGAGCTCTGGACCTGGCCGGAGAACATGAACATCAGGTCGAAGGTCATCGGTACCGGTGGTCCGTCCAGCGTCATGGTTGCCTTGACCCTGGTCGCGGCGGTGATACCGGGGGGAGGCTTGTGGGCGGATGCCGACACGACCGCGAAGGTGCTGCCAGCGGGCAGATCGGCCGCTTTGGCATACTCGCGCTTGAGCAGCTGGCCGACGCAGGACGGAAAAGAAGCCTCAGCGGCGACTCGGACGGCAGCTGTGATCACTTCGGCTGGATAGACCGCCGCGACCGATCCCATGAACATCTGGCTGTCGCTGGTGGCGAAGTACGGTCCCTTTGCCGAGTCCAGCGGCTCTACTTTCGACCCGGCTGTGGGTTCGCCCATGCACGAGGCGAAACTGGTCATCGCGGCTACCGACAGAGCACCACGGTTGTCTAGCGACGTGCTGGCGCCGAAGCCCGTCGTCTCTGGACCCTCGGTAAGCACGTAGTCGTCGGCGTGCAGCGATGTGCGGGCGGCGGCCTGCTGCGTCGGGGGGACTGGTTCGGTTCCCGCGGCAACCGGATTCGGGCTCTTCCCGTTTCCGCAGGAATTGGCTGTGAGCCCCAACAGGACGCAGACCAGACCGAGCCCGAGAGTCCGGAGCTGCATCCGGACCCGACCGCTATGTGCCGGCAGCGATGTCCGCACGACCTGTCTACCCCCTGGATGCCGCGGCGTGTTCGGTTCGGTCGTTGCCGGTCTCCGACAGCGCGAAAATGAAGATCATGTTGCTGATGGCCATGCGGGTCCGCTGGTTGGCCCCAGTATGCACGGATTACGTTGAGTAACGAACCCCTCATACCCGCGGTGTCGGCAAGGAGCGCCCGCCGAACCGCGGCGCAGGCGCCGGGCACAGGCGCCGGGCGCTCGTCAGATAACGGGGCTGCCGGCCGTGGCTCGGGCTGGCCGGCGCCTAGGGCGTGATGGCAGTTCGCGACCAGGGTGTCGACAGGTCGCGAACTGCCATCCGCAGGGGCACCGGGGGACTCAGGCTGCGATCTCCACCGGGGTGCCCAGCGGCAGCATTTTCGCGAGCCTGGTGATGACATCGTTGCGGACCCGGATGCAGCCGTGGCTGATGTCCTGCCCGATCAGGTTGGGCTGGTTTGTTCCATGGATACCGATCACCGGGTCCTGCCCGTCGAAGGAATCCAGGGTGGTGGAGAACCCGCTGAGCCCGAAAGCATACGGGCCATAGGGTCCGGCCGGGTTGCGCGGCTGTAGCAGTTCGGTCAGATAGAAGCGACCGCCGGGCGTGGGGGTGTCCGTTGTGCCGACGGAGATCGGCTCGTCGAGGACAACCGTGGTCTTGTCGTAGACCCGCAGGCGATGGTCCTTACGGGCGACCACGATGTGGTACCCGGTGAGGCTGGCCTTCACCTGGGACGCTTTCACCCAGCCCGTGCTGCCGTTGGGCTCCACCGGCAGCAGTACGTGCCACCAGTTCGGGAGTTTCGCCACCACGAGGAAGACTCGCGGGACGCCCTCCGGGTTCGGGCTGCGCAGCTGGGATGCCGCGGTTTTTGCCGTGGGGGTCTTGTAGACGTCGACCACCCCACCGGTCGCGGTCACGATCGTGTTCATCCCGTCGGTGTTGACGGAGGTCACGGCCGCGAGCTGGCTGCGGACCGGATCTGGGATGGCGGTCGCGGACGCCTGTGACTGGGTCTTCGAGCCCCCGCCACCGCAGCCGGTGAAGACAACCATGCCGGCGAGGACGGCCAGCAGGATCTTCATGCGCGGGCTGGCCGGTGCATGGCCGGCGGAAATCGACACGGCGGATGCCGCCGGCCCGAATCCGGGCCGGCGGCATCCGATCACAGCTGGCTTGCTCATCCCGTGTAGTGAACCTTGTCGGTGACGACAGCCGTTGCCGGGGTCGCGACCGGCGCACTCGTCGTCGACACCGGGACGGTGGTGGTGCCACCGCCGCCGCCACCGCCGCCACCACCAGCGCCACCACCCGCACCCGCGCCGTTCGTTGAGGCTGCGGTGGGGGAAGCCGTCGTCGTGGTGGCGCAGTCGGCGATAGCGAAGGCCGGGATCGCCAGCACGACATCCTGGGTCGTCACGTCAAAGGCACCCGCGATCACGACATCCGCCGACGAGTTCAGGGAAACGGTCTTGCCAGCGCCGATCTCACCGAAGTTGTAGTTGACGTCAGTGTCGATCCACGCAAAGCCATACGCTCTCGCCGAGGTGTTCTTGAGCGTCCACACGGGACCATGCGGCCCACAGGTGAAGCTGAGCGTCAGCGGCTGTGGCACCAGATTGTCCAGTGATAGATCAGTCGGTAGCCAGGGAGCGAGATCGATCAGCTGTCTGTCCAGGTCGGACAGGGATATTCCGGGCAGTGAGGGAAGCCCGGACGGAAGGGATCCGCCAGCCGGCCGGTGGGTCACCGGCGGTGTGGACGGCTGCGGGTCGATGCCGTGCACCGGCAGCGCGGGCGTCGTGTGCACCGCTGACGGGGTGGTGACCGGTGCGGTGGCGTCCACCAGGTCCGGCACCACCGGCTCGACCGCCCCGGCCGACGGGGTGGCCGTGGCCGTTGGAGCGGCGCCGTCTGTCGCCCAGGCGGCCGGGGCGGCCAGCCCGACTGTTATCGAGCCGATTACGCAGGCCAGAGCCAGTCGCGTCCTGCCCAAACGCATTGTGTTTGTCCCCTCAGACGTCAGGCGGGCTGGATACAGGACCTGTGGCCACCGTCACAGCCGCGTTTCCGGGGAACCATACCAACCCCCTTTTCGGCGTTTGCGAGCGGGTGGTATGTACCGAAGAGGCATGCGGGAAGGTGGGGCTAACGTTTTGGCGCCGTAGGTTGTCGGGCTTGTTTCGTTGGTTGCGTTACATGATCTCTGGTAGTTGAAAAATCACAGGCTACGGCCTATTCGCTGACGTTCAGCGCATACCTTCCGGAGATCGTCAGAGTGGGTCCTCGCCTGGCTCCCGCGTCACCTCGCGGCTCTCGGCGGCGGTGATGGCGGCCTGGGAGTCATAGCGGCTAAACGACGGAACGGCCGCCGCGAGTAACACGGCTCCGGCAACACATGCCAGCCCGCCACTGACCACCGAGAATGTCGGTGAGAACACGGTTGCCGCTGTCCCCGCCTCAAGGTCCCCCAGGCGTGGGCCACCCGCGACGACCACGATGAACACGCCCTGGAGACGCCCGCGCATCGCGTCCGGTGTGGCGACATTGAGTATCGCGTTCCGGAACACCGCGCTGATCATGTCAGCCGCGCCGGCGATGGCGAGCAGCAGCACACCGGCGATGAGGTTGTGGACAAGGCCGAACATCGCGATCGTGACGCCCCAAATGATCACTGCGATGACGACGGCGAGTCCCTGCCGCCGGACGCGTCCGAACCAGCCCCCGGCCACCGCCCCGGCGAGCGCGCCCGCGGCAACGGCGGAGTAGAGCAGCCCGGCGGTTCGCGCGCCGCCGCCGAACTGTGTTCCGGCGAGTTCCGGGAACAGCGCCCGCGGCATCCCGAAAACCATCGCGATGATGTCTATGGCGAAGGTCATGACCACTATCGGCTGGCCGCGCAGGAAGCGCAGCCCGTCGACGACGCTCGCGACACCGGCCCGGGTGCCGCCGTCGGTCGGTGGCATCGGTGGCAGCCGGGCCAGCGCGTAGAGGGCCGCCCCGAAGGTCACGGCGTCGATACCGTAGGCAACGGGATACCCCGACACCGTGATCGTCACCCCGGCGAGCAGCGGCCCGGTGGTCAGCGCGATGTTCCAACCGATCTGTTGGAGCGCGGTGGCGGCGGGCAGCGCCCGCAGCGGTACCAGGCTCGGCATCATCGACCGCCGGGCCGGCTGGTCGACAGATACCAGCGCGGACTGGACAGCCACGAGCGTGAACAGCGGCCAGACCGTGCGCGGGCCGACCAGCGCGAGGACGAACAGCCCGGCCGACACCGCGGCCAGCCCGCACGAGGTGATCAGCGCGAGGCGCCGGCGGTCGACGGCATCCGAGATCGCTCCGCCGAACATCCCAAACATGATCAGTGGAACCAGGGTGATCAGACCGGTCAGCCCGACCGCGAACGAGGACCTGGTGATGTCGTAGACCTGTAGCGGCACCGCGGTCGTGGTAATCATTGAGCCGACCGCGGACACGGTTTCGCCGGCCCATACGCGCCGGTAGGCCGGGTAGGACCGCAGCGGCCCGAGGTCGGTCAGCACGGTGTGGGCGATCCGCCGGCCGGGCACCCGTGCCCGGCTCAGGGCCGTCGCGCGGTTACCTGCCGCAAAGCCGATCCTTCTCATGGTGACAGGCGTTCGATGACCCAGCACGCATCGCGGGGCGGGTGGCGCTCCTTGTCTGTGCTGGTCCTGTCTGTGCTGGTCCGGCGGTAGCGGAGCCGGTCATGAAGCCGGTCCTGGCGGCCCTGCCAGAACTCGACGCTGTCCGGGACGAGCCGTAGCCCGCCCCAGAACGGGGGCACCGGGACCGGTGCGGGCTCAGGCCAGCGGGCGTCGAGCTCCGCCCGGCGTCGCTCAAGCACCTCCCGGGAGGTGATTGTCTCGGACTGGCGGCTCGTCCATGCTCCGAGCTGGGCGCCGCGCGGGCGGGCGTGGAAGTAGGCCGCCGTCTCCTCGGCCGACACACGCTCCAGCGAGCCGGTGACGACGACCTGCCGTTCCAGGGCATGCCAGGGAAACACCAACGAGCCGTACGGGTTTGCCGCGGCGTCGTGTCCTTTTCGGGATGTGTAGTTGGTGAACAGCGTGAAGCCGCGTTCGTCGAACGCCTTGAGCAGGACGGTGCGGGCGCTGGGCCGGCCGCGGGCGTCCGCGGTGGCGAACACCATCGCGTTCGGTTCGGCCAGCGCTGATCCCGGTTCGGCGGCCACGGCGGAGGTCTCGGTGAACCAGCGGGTGAACTGACCGACCCAGGTAGGGGCGAGATCGGCCTCGGACAACCCGCCGGTGGTGTAATCACGCCGCTGGACTGCCGGGTTCGGCGCGGCCCGCGGCTGAGCGTGGTTCGGGTGCTGCGGCACCTGACCAATCCTGGCAGCTGCCTACCAGTAGCTGAGCGGGAAACTTAGAGCGACCGGCAATAGGGACGCGGCGTCGC
>NZ_CAKJTR010000127.1:0-14551 GCF_917627355.1 Protofrankia sp. Cj3
ACGCTGCGGTCACCGAACTGTGTCCAGCTGCGGTTGGCGCCGTAGAGGACACCGAGTACCCGGCCATCGTGCATGATCGGCACCGCGATCATCGCCTTGATGCCCTCGGCCGCGGCCTGTGGTGCGAAGTCGTGCGTGATCTCGGAGGACCCATAGTAGTCGCTGACCCACAGCGGGCGGCGAGCGGTCAGGACCTTGCCGCCCAGCCCGGCCCCGACCGGCACGACGATGCCGTTCAGCACCTCGGTTGCCATGTTGACGCCGCGACCGAGCACGATCTGGTCGACGCCGGCCGGCTCACCGACCCACGCCATGTCAACCCCGGCCGACTCCGGGGCGCCGACGACCATGCGCTCGATCGCCGCGGAGCGATCGAGCAGCGCGAGGACCGCACCGTACTCCTCGTCGAGGCTGAGCAGCACATCAGGCACTGGCCCGGCATGCCTGCGACGCCCCGCCTCACGTACTTCGGCAGGCCTCGGCCACCGCGGCCCCCCGCCACTCATCGCCTCCTCGATGTCTGTCTCTATACGTCCGAGTTTCCTCATGTAGGGGTCCTCCTGGCTGTCAGGTTCAGTCCGGCGACGGCAGGTCGAGGCCCGTCAGCAAGACGGATGGCGACCTGCCCCCCGAGTCGGGTCAGGGCCCGTTCGGCCGTCCCGGCGGGCTGGCGCCCGTAGCGCATCGATCACGCATTGCCGCCCGAATCCTCAGCGGCAGAGCGGCGGCCACCTCACCAGCGCCGCTCACCACACAGAACCGCCCCCACGCCGAATCGCCGTCAGCGCCCATCGAAGACCTGTGGTGTACGCGGGGACGGTACGGCAGTCGCGGTACTGCTCGGTGGGCTGCCGCACCCAGGCAAGGAAGGCATGCCGGTATGGCCGCGCCAATAACGGCCAAGCCGTGCTCAGTACGAAGCATCGCCGTAACATTACCGGCCCTCTGCTCACCATCCAGGCTGATTGCCATATCTCGTGACGTATTGCCCGGCTCGGGACGCGACACTCTGCCCGCTCCGAGACATTCGCGGCATCAGCACGCTCCAGAAGCTGGGCATACGCATATCGATGCCGATTGATCATAGTACAAAGATCTACAGCATGACAGCGCTCCCGCCGGCTGACCACCCGACCGGCGGGAACTCGGGCGCTCGAGGGCCCGCTGAGCTCAACGCCTGGCCGCCCGGCTCACCCCGAGCATGACGGCGGTGACAGCAACGCATCCACTCTCGCCGACGTTCGTACCTACCGCTGAGCGCCGGCCACCTCGACCTCACGCCAGCGCATGGTCGACATGATCGCGTCGAACAAGACGACCAGCGCGTCCGCGAACGGGCTGCGCGGGTCACCGTCAGCGAGTGTCGTGAACGTGGTGACCGCCCAGCATCCGGCGACGTCGGGATGGGGCAGGTAGTAGGCCACCCGCCGGGTCGGACCGTCGTAGGAACCGCCTGGTCCCTGCTCGCTGACGACGCTTTCCACCCGCACGGCCGGGCCATCGCCGATCTCGTGGAAGGAGCCGTCCGCTCCGGCGTCGGCCAACAGCCCGGCCAGCAGCTGCTCCGCGTCCTTGACGTCGGGGTCGTCGACCACGGCGGTACAGAACGAGGCGGGAATGACGACGCCGTCCATCGGGGCGATCGGCAGCCCCACCGACCGGGCGCCCGTCTCCCGGGCCTCGTCCACGGCGTGCGTGAGGTGGCGGCGCAGCTCCCGCCGCCACGGCTCGACGCTGTCACGCGGCAGGTCACTTGGCAGTACCAGCATGATGATCTTTTCGATCGCCGCGTCGGTCTGAGCCTGCTGGTGATCCTGCGTGGACAGGATGACCCATCCCTCTGGAAGCATCAGCTCGAAGTCCAGGACGGTCATCAGTTCTCCACCAGTTCGGTCGGCCGGTTGTCCGGTGTCCCGTCCGGAGGTGCCGGCGCTCCGGCGTCGGCCATCTGCCGCATCAGCAGATCCACCCCCGAGCCGGCGAGAGCGGCCAGGGACATGTCCCAGATCCGTGTGGTGAGCAGGAAGTCGGAGCTCATCGCGGGGCCGTCCGCCGTAGCGGGCCACTCGATGCGGATCGCGGCCCGGATGAGAACGTTGACCCGGTCCGCCGGGCCGCGTTCGGCCCGCACGACCCGCAGGCCGTCACCGAAGGCGGTCGACAGATAGGTGACGTTCGGGGCGACGCCGTCGATCAGGGTCCTGGCGCCGACCAGATCGAGGAGATAGTCGGGGTTGCCGACCACATTGCCGAGCCGCTCGACAACGACCTGGACCGGCCACCATCGTGGCCCGTCGGCGTCGAACCCGACCCCCCAGACCAGCCGCCCGCCAGCCGGCAGTTCGCCAGCGCGGCCATACAGATCCTGGGCTAGCAGGCTTCCGGTCGTGCCCGCGCCACTGCCGGCATCGTCATCATCGTTGGCTTGCTCACCGCCGGTTTCCTCAGCGGTGGGCAAGGCCTGGCGCCGCTCAGCCAGCCAGCGGTCGAAGACGGCTGCCGTCGCCGTCAGCCACCTGGCCTCCGCAGCGAGATCCTCTCCGGGCGCAGGCACCCAGAACCACTGCCAGGGTACCTCGATGATGTCGTCGTCCGTCCCGGTCATCCGCTCGCTCCTGTCCTGTGCCACCACGCGGTGTCCCGACGGGTTTCCGTGGCTGCCGCCGCTGTCTGGCTGTCTGGGTGTCTAGGTGTCTAGGTGTCCACGCCCGGGAGGTGGTGGGTGTCGCCGGGGATGAAGGGGACCGGCTGGCCGGCCAGACCGAGCCCGAATGTCGCATAGCCGAGGAAGGTGGACCCACCGGCCAAGGCGTAGAACCAGGCAGACGGGGCGGCGATGCCGGCGCCGGGGATCCGGCCCGCGACGTTCCCCATCGCACGCAGGGCCGCGACGATGTCGACGCCCGCGAAGAGCTTCGGGTAGCTCGACAGGAAGGTGCCGTTCTTCAGCAGGGTGAAGATGTTGTTGTCGCGCATCTGCCGGCCGATGGATGCCAGGTAGCCCGGCTGGCTGAACTGCCACCACTGCGGCTCCTCTGGCAGCAGCCCACCGGCGGTGCGTCCCTCGGCGTTGGCCGCGGCCAGCGCGGCGTTGCGGTCGGCGAGTAGCTGCTCCGCGGTCCTGGTGGTGCCACCAGCCATGTAGGCCCGCATCTCGACCGCGAACGCCTCATCGATCTGCGGGGCCGCGAACCTGCGCAAGGCGGGGCCGAGCACCCCGCGGATCTGGCTGCCCAGGTTCTGCAGGCCTTTGGCGATCAGGCTCCCAGCGCCCAGCAGGACGACCCCGGCCACCGCCATCCCCAGCTCGAACCAGCTGGTCTCCCCCTGCGCGATCAGAACGATGTCCGCGATAAGGGTCACCGCCGCTACGGCGACGCCGATCGCGACGAACAGGCCGACCCCCGGAAAGATCATCGCTAGGGCGGCCAGGGCGATGCCGACCCACTGCAGCACCTTCACGAGCACCTTGAGAAAGGCGTTGAACTTGTCCAGCAAGGTGTCAGTGAGATGGTCGTCCTTGAACCGGTTCGCGCTCACGGCCTGCTCCAGCGCCCGGCCAGCCGTGTCCAGCGCGTCGACCGCCTTCCGGAGCCGGGTTTTGGCCGCGGCCAGGGCATCGTCCGCGGCGGAGATCGCCTTGCCGCGGGCGTTGATCGCGTCCTGGTCACTCTGGGTCAGGGGCGCGGCATCCGGTGGACGGCTGGCCGAGGGATCGGGCATAGCCTGCGCCTTGGTCTGGCTCGCCTTGGCATCCTCAGCGTCGCGGACCGCGGCGGCGCTCTCGTCACGCGCGCTCAGCAGCGCCGGCTGGTACACCCCGACAGCCTCGGCGACCGCGTCATAACGGCCGGACGCCTTGGTCAGGTCGCTGATCACATCCGTGGCCTTGGACTGCATCGCGTCGGCGTACTTCCCGACGAGCTCGTGCGCCTCGGCGACCTTGCGCAGCCGGCCGGCCGTCTCGTGGATGGTCGCGGCGATGTTCGCGTACCGGCGCTGGGCCGCACTGACCCGCTCGGGATCGCCCGGGACGGGATCACTGTCCAGATCGAGCAGGTTCCAGTCCAGCTCGTTACGTGCGCTCATGTTCTGTCACCTCGCTCTTACTGCTGGAAGGCTTCGCTCAACTTGTCGTCGGCGTCTCGCCACTGCTCGGCGACCTTTTCCACCGTGTCCTTGAGCTTCTTCATCCGCTCGGTCATCTTGTCCCGGTGGATCGTCCAGTTATCGGCGAAGTCACCCATGGAACTCTCAGCGTTGTGCTGGCCCCAGATGCCCACCGAATCGTTCTCGAAGTCGAGCGCGCCGGCGAACTCGTCGACCAGGATCTTCAGACCGTCACGGATGACGTCCAGATCGCTTGTCACCACCAGATCGGGCACGGTGCACCGTCCTCTCCCCACAGCCAGATCAACAGAGCAACAGAGCAACAGAGCAATCAGCCGGTCAGCCGGCTCCGATGGCCGGCACCTGCACGGTGATCAGATCACCGTTCCCGAGGTGCACGAGGGCGCGCCCCGGCGTGACCTGGCTGGACAGGCTGGAGCGGGCGACACGGATCCCGACCAGATCGCCGTCCGTCATGTTCTGTGGTGAGAGCAGCGCGCCGCGCCGGTTCTTCTTCACGTCGACCTGCCAGCCGGTGAACCCGCTGCCCACCTCGGCCGCGTTCCCGCCCAGGATCAGGCCTCGGCGGTTGCTCGCCGCCCCCCGGACGTAACCGCGCAGGTAGTCCTTGCCCGGCGCGTCGCGCAGCAGCTCGCCGTCGTCGACGATCAGGACAACATCCTTGCCGTCCGGGTCGAGCAGCGGCGCCAGCAGCTCCTCGGTCGGACCGTCCTCGGTGATCACTGCTCGCACCCCGTGACGGCCGTCCAGAGCGCGCAGCGGCGACATGGCGGGAGCCGCGATCACCAGCTCGGTCCCGTTGCGCAACAACGACTCCGCCATCACCGACAGGACGGTGCTGCGCCCGGAGCGGGACGGCCCGGCAACCAGGAACGTGGGCTGGTCCCGGAGCAGATCAGCCCCGACCGCGACGAGATCGTCACCGCCCACGCCGATCATTGCCCACATCGGCCGGTCGCCGTCCGCTGGCAGGAACTCCCAGGCCTGCTCGATGACCAGGTTCTTCGGCAGGACCGCCACCCGGAACGGGCGGCGGTCTCGCGGGGTGTCCCGCTCGCGCTCGGTCAGCCGGGTCGCCAGCGCGTTCAGCGCGTCAACCTGGGCTGGGCCGGAGGGGTCATGGGCCAGCAGAGCGACCTGGGTCTCGATACCGCTGCCGGTCCGGTAGCCGCGGCCAGGCGGGATGGTTTCGGGGAGTTTACGGTAGTTCAGGCCAGCCAGACTGAAGTCGGTCCGGTCGGTCAGCCGCAGCAAGATCTTGTCGTCGCACAGCGAGCTCATCCGGCCGGACAGGAGGCTGTGGTCACCTGTGACGACCAGGTGCACCCCGGTGCTGGCCCCTTCGCGCAGCAAGGTGTGGATCTTCTCGGTCAGTGCGCCGGCGTCGTGCTCGCCGAGCGTTCCGATAAACCCCTCCCATCGGTCAAGCAACAGCAGCAGGTGCGGCAGCCGCTCCTCGGGGTTCGAGGCCCGGCGCTGCTCGGTGACGTCGGCGAAGCCGCCCTGACCGAGCAGCTGCTGGCGGCGCAGCGTCTCCTCGTACAGCCGGCCGAGCAGCCGGACGGCCCGTTCAGTCTCGCTGCGCTGCACGATCGCCCCGGTGTGCGGCAGTTTCACCAAAGGCAGCAACGCGCCGTTACCGCAGTCCAGACCGAAAAGGTGCACATCAGCACAGCTGGCCACGCTGGCCGCTGAAGCCGCGATCGTGCGCAGCACCTGGGAGCGGCCCGACCGCGGCGCGCCGATCACGTAGAAATGACCGAAGGCCGCCAGGTCGATTGTGGCCGGGACCTGAAGCTGTTCGGCCGGCAGGTCCTGCAGGGCCCACTCGAACGCGGGGATGGCGGTGCCGTCGCTACCGTCGCGGTCGGCACAAGTGATGACGTGGTGCTCCGGCAGCGGGGGCAGCCAGGGCCGGCGCTGCGCAGGCAGCCCGAGCCGGTCGTTGGCCGCGCGGATGGCGGCGACGAGAACGGACAGGTCGGTGGCGACGTCGGTCTCCCCGGCGGACCGCTGCGGCTTGGGCGCCGGCTGCCCGATGTCGGCCCACCGCAGCGGCCTCAGCACCGGGTCCGGCAACCGGATCGTGGCGGTGCCCATCGGACGCCGGCCGCCGATCCGCCCGCTCTGGAACGGCAGCAGCGAGCTATGGCCAAGCCGAGCGTAGGCACGGCCCGGGGTCGCGGCCGAGATGGTCGCGGCGTCGGGGGCATCGATGACGTCGGAGCTCTCCCCCGCGTCGGTGACCCGCAGCGCCACTCGCAGATTGGTGTTCGCCCGGATCTCCGGTGACACCACCCCGGACGGGCGCTGCGTGGCCAGCACCAGGTGGATTCCCAACGAACGGCCCCGCTGCGCCACGTTGACCAGGCCGCTGACGAAGTCCGGCAGCTCGCGGGCCATCGAGGCGAACTCGTCGATGACGATGAGCAGCCGCGGGATCGGAGCCAGCCGCGTCCCGCGGGACGCGTAGTCGAGGTAGTCCTCAATGTCCTTGGCGCCGGCCGCGGCGAGCTGGTGTTCCCGGTGGGTGAGCTCAGCGCCCAGCGAGGTGAGTGCCCGTTCGACCAGGTGGCTGTCCAGGTCGGTCACCATGCCGACGGTGTGCGGCAGATCGATGCAGTCCTTGAAGGCGGCACCGCCCTTGTAATCGACGAGCACGAAGCTCATCGCGTCCGGTCTGTTCGCCACCGCGAGCGAGGCCACCAGGCTCTGGAGGAACTCGGACTTGCCCGCGCCGGTGGTGCCGGCCACCAGACCGTGTGGTCCGTGGGCGACCAAGTCAAGCGCGAACGGACCGTCCAACGAGATCCCGAGCAGCGCCTTCGTGCTCCGGCCGGACAGTGCCCAGCGACTGATCAGCGAGGCCGCGTCGGGATCCGGGAGGGAGAGGATGTCCAACAGCCGGGCGGCTGGTGGCAGAGCGGAGTCGTTCTGCGTCTCGCTGACGTCCCGCAGCGGCGACAGGGCGCGGCCGACCCGGTCAAACCAGCCCGGGTCGATCTCGTCGGTCCGGATCCCGGTGATGTCGGCGGACCGCTGCTGGCGCAGCGTGGTCTCCCCGCCCGGCCCGCTCAGGACGACCGCGGCGCATTCCTCCGGGAGAGTCCGCTCGTCAGAGCCGATGCACAGGCAGTACACACCGACCGCGGGGCCGTCCTGCAGCAGCGTGACCACGCCGGGGATGGCCCGCAGCCGCCGGGCGCCGTCCAGGACGACGAGGATGTCCGGGTCAGCGAACACGGCGTCGGAACGGGCGTCCAGCCGGGACCGCCGCCGGGCCGCGACCAGCTCGGTCAGCTCGGCTACGCGCCGGCCGAGCGTCTCGGCGTCGATGCCAGCCAGGGTGAGCGCATCCTGGCCGAGCAACGGGCGCAGGTGCGGCAGCCAGAAGGCGTACTCCCAGCAGCGTTCGCCGTCGCTGTCGGTGAGCAGATAGATCTGCAGGTCCCGCGGGCTCTGCAGGATGGCCAGCTGCCCGACAAACCAGCGCGCCATCAGGCGCGGCCGCTCGCCGGGGCCGGCCACCCCGACCACGCCCGCGATGGTGAAGGAGAACGCCGCGGGGACGTCGGGCGCCACCCTGTCCGCGGCGCGGCGGTGTTCCATTTCGGCCATGTCCTCGACGCGAACCCGGCTGCGCAGGTCCGCGGTACCCACCCGGACCAGCAGGTGATCGGGGTCGGTCCGGCGCCGCTCCCAGAGCCGGCTGCGCGGGTCGGTGGCAGTGATCAGCAGCTCGGCCGCGTCCGGGCTGGCCCGGCGCCGGTCCACCTTCTCCACCTCGAGCGCGGTCGCGATGTCCGCCTCGACCGTGACCAGAAGCTCCCGATGTTCGGCGAGCTGCCGTCGGAAGCTCTTCTTTCCCTGTCTGCGGCCGGTGACGCCGTTGGCCAGCATGACGATCGGCGACATCGTGGCGACCAGCAGATACATGGGGTTGTGGAAAAAGGTCGCCATCAGGACGCCGAACATCGCCGGCAACGCCGCGGCGACCCACGGCATCGGGCTGCCCACGTAGGGCTTGGGCTGCACCGGCAGTTTGAAGGCGGTCCTGCGCTCAGGCGGCAGGATGCGCGGGGGCCGGTTGTAGTTCAGCCACTCGCCGTCCGGCTCGGGCTCAATCACCGCGTCAGGCGCGCGGACCGGGTGCACCTCGATCAGCGACGGGCCGATCCGTAGCTGCACCCCGGGCGGCCACCAGGTCGGTACCGTGGGCAACGGCTCACGGTTCAGTTCAAGTTCCGTGGTCGTGCTGGTCATGCCCGGCAGCGCGCACACCTGGATCCTCGCGTCCAGGCCCACCGTGCACGCAACCACCGCCGGCGGCAGATCATCGCCCAGGCGGACAGCGCTGTGGGGGTCGGAGCCGAGAATGAACTCCCCGGCACCCAGCCTGGTGACGGTGCCGGCATCCCGACCGGCCACGACCCGGACGGTGACCAGCCCGATACTATGGCGAGCGCCACCCGCCGGGCCGTCGACGGACAGCACCGAGCCGTCGAAGATGCCGCTGGCGCCCAGGGTCTGGGCCAGGTCGAGCGGCTGGTCGCCCAGGTGGAAGGCGTCCGGATCGAGAGCGGTCGCATGGACCTGCTCGCGCATCACCGCGACGATGTCGCGCAGCGGCGTGGCCGGGTCCGCCTCGATGACGTAGTCCCGCTGCCAGTCACCGCGCGATTGGCAGAGGGTGACGACGACTCTCATGGACGCCTGACCGATGCTCGGGCCGGTACACCCGCGCCGGCCCACGGCCCGCGCGGGTGCCGGGTCACTGTGCTCGTTCCTCGCCGGGGACGCGGATCATTTCTGGATGGCGCTGGCGAGCTGGTTATCGGTGTCCTGTAGCGCCTGTGCGGCCTTGTTCAGGTAGTCGCTTATCCCGTCCAGCCCATCAATGGTCTTGGTCACGCCATCGTTGAACTCCGTGTAGCAGTGGTCGAAGGCCTTGGACGACTTGTCCGTGACATAGCCACCGTTGACCAGATTGTCCACGAGCGACTTGAGCTCGTGCAGTTTGTGCTCGATCTCCTGCTTGCCGGTGGTCAGCTTACCGGCGGCGTCATGCATGTCCTGATAGGTCACGTTCAGGTTTGGCATCCTGGGTTCCCTTCGAGAACTGCCACGGCGCCTCACGCCGGCAGCGTCGGTCTGCGAACGAATGTGGACGCTAACCGCGCGCGGCCGCGGTGGTCCAGAATTCCGCTGTTCCTTGGGCCCGTGGGCCCACCGGGTCCGTTGACGCCGCGCGGGAGCGCCGCACAAGATCTGAGACTTGCCCGAATCATCTCCGCCGACGAGCTTTCGTCGAGCGATCGCGCCCGGCGCATATTCAGGTCAGGTATTCACGTGAGGATTCCGATGTCCATCCCCGCCCGGCTGGTTCGATCTGTTCGCGTCGCGGTCGTGGCCTTGGCCGCGCTGCTTGTCGTTCTCATGACGCTGATCGGCTGGCAGCAGGCGGCCCGCGCCGCGCCGCCCAGCCGGCCACCGGCAGCCAGGCCCGTGAAGTACTACATCGTGGAGACGCAGTTCAATGGCCAGCCCGAGTTCCTTTTCGAGATCGCCGTACGCTTCCTGGGTACCGGGAACCGCGCTCCGGAGATCTTCAACTTGAACAAGGGCCGCCTTGAGCCGGACGGGCTGCGGGTCGAGCGGCCCGAAGTGATCAAACCGGGCTGGGTGCTGCTGCTGCCCGCGGATGCCAAGGGTGACGGCGTGCGCATCGGCCCGCTGCCACTGATCGTGCCCTCGTCACACAACGCGGCACCGGGCGCGCAGCCCGCGCCAGCGCAGTCCTCGACGCCGCGGGCCGACTCGAAGATCTCGGGCATGGCCTTGGCGCTCTGGGGCCTGCTGGGCGTCATCGTGCTTGCCCTCACCGCGGCGGCGGTCTGGGCCTGGCGCACCGGGCGGCTGCCGCTGCCGAACCGGCTGCGCCGCACGCGCACCGTGACAACCGCGCCGCCCGACTCGTCGGCGGCCTGGGTCGTCGACCGGTCGCTGCGGGTTCTCGCGACCGCCTGCGCCCAGCAGAACCGGTCACTGCCAGGCGTGTACGCGGTCGTCGTGGGCGGCGAGCAGATCCGGCTGCGCCTGTCGGCACCGGACGAGCTGCCGCCGACCGGCTGGAGCGTCGAGGACGAGGGACGGACCTGGGTCGCGACCCTGCGCGGGCTCCAGTACGCGCCGATGGATGACGGGCGGCCGGATCCCTACCCGCACCTGGTGACCCTGGGGAACACGGAGGACGGACGTGTCCTGCTCAACCTGGTCGAAGCCCGCGGCCTCATCGCCATCAAGGGCACAGCCGCCATGCAGCGCCGGATGGCCGACGCATGGACACGCGAACTCGCCACCAACCCCTGGTCCCGTGAGATCACCGTGTTGCGAGCCGGATTCGGCACCGCCGACGTGGATGCGCACCCGCCCGGCACGCTGTCGGTACCTGAAGTCGAGCAGCTGTGGGACAACCTGGCCGAGGGCGGCAACGGCGTCGTCCTGGTCGCGCGCGCGCCAGGCGGCCGTGACCTGCAACGGCTGAACGAGCTGACGGCCCAGGCCAAGCCGGCGTGGGCGGTGGTCGTGCTGGGCGGCCCGAAGGATGCCCGCTGGCAACTTGTCGTCCAGCCGGACGGCTGGCTGGAGACGGGCTTCCTGCCGGACCCGGTCCGCACCAGCCTCGCGCTCGACCAGCCACGACCAGCCACGGTCTGAGCAGGAGCCGACGCTCTGAGCAGGTTCACCGGGCTGTGGACAGGACGTGAAGAAAACGTGGAGCCGGCTCCGCCACGCTGATCGCATGACAGCCGTCACTGTTCCGGCCAGCGCCAGCCATGTACGGATCGCCATCACGAGCCCGGACATCCTTGCCCGGATCCGGCAGGTCTTCGCGAGCAAAGGCCTGGCCGTGGAGATCGACCGCCTACCGTATGTCGAGGTCACGGTCTCACCGGCGGCGAACGCGGCACCGGCGGACCCAGCCGCGGTCGGGGCCGCGGTCGGGGCCGCGCCGCACCGGCCAGCAGCCCCCCTCCCCCGGGCGGACGCCGCGGCATCCCGCCGCCTCTGCGCGGAATATCAGTTGAACGTGGTCGAGGTCAGTGACCATCCTCGGGCCGGCCTCCGCCCGGCAGGAGGGCGGCAGCTCGCTCTGGTAACGGACCCTGACGCCGATAACCCGGTAGGCACGCTGTCGCGGCGCCAGCGTGAAGTGATGAGCCTGGTATCGCGCGGCGCCCGCAACTCCGAGATCGCCGCGCAGCTCCAGGTCAGCGAGAAAACCGTGAAGAACCACCTGAACCGGATCTTCAGCAGGCTGAGCGCGGGCAGCCGGGTCGAGGCGGTCCTGATCTGGCAGCGCAGCCAGGGACGGCCGGCGGACGGCACGCCCTGAGAGCGACCAGTAACAAAAAAATAGATCAAGAAACGGGGCTGGTCAGGGGGCTGCGTTCCAGGACGCTCGGAAAATCCGTGCCGTCGGCGGCCTCCCCCAGCCCGCCGGGCTGGGCATGCGGCTCGCGGCGGTCATCGAGACAACCGTCCGTGCGGTACTCCGGCTCGCCGCGGCGAGCCCGTTCCAGTGCTTCCAGTGCCTCCAGCGCATCCTGGGCGTACGGCCGGGCGGCCGGGCTGTGCTGGCTCAGCCGGGAGCAGGCGAGGTTCAGCTGGTTGAGAAGCAGCGCCTGGGCCCGTCTGTCCTTGATCGCCTCCGCGCTACGCAACCCGATCCGCAGCGTCTCGACCCAGTCCCAGGGCTGCCCGGCAGCATAGAAGTAGTCGAACAGCAGATAGACAAGCTGCCAGGCCTGCTCGTGACGGCCGGTCCGGTGCGCTGTACGCACGAGCGGCGCGAGATTGCCCCACTCCCGCACGCACCAGGCCACGGACTCTTCCCGGGTACCGAAGCGCAGGGGCGCGTGGCACGCTTCGAGAGCGGATGTGCAGGGCAGCTCGGTCCCGCTCGAGGCGCAGTCCGGCGTCAGCGTCTGGATGTACCAGCGCAGCACCCGCTCGAGGGCTGGCTGGCGTGACCCGGTCATCTCAGCGCTGTGGGACAGCTCCTCGGCGTAGATCCGGGTCAGGTCGTGCATCCGGTAGCGGCTGCCGGAAGCCTCGACCAGGTGCTGGGCGGCCAGGTGTTGCAGCGCGGTGGTCGCCGCCGGCAGCGGCAGGTCGAACAATGCCGTGGCTGCCTCCGGGACGATGCTCACCCCCGGGAACAAACCCAGCGTCCGGAACGCGTGAGCCGCCCCGGCGTCGAGCCGGGCATAGGAGCAGGAGAGCACAGCGCGCATGGAGCACAGCTCGTCGTCCGGGATCTGTAGGGCATCAAGCCGGCGCTGCGCGTCCTCCAAGTCCGCGACGAGGTCGGCGACCCGGGCGTGCGGCCTGGCGGTCAGCTGCTCCGAGGCGATCCGCAGTGCCAGCGGCAGATGGTCGCACAGCGCGGCGAGTCGCCGCACCGTCGGCCGCTCGGCGTCGACCCGGGCGCTCCCGATCGCGCCGGAGAGCAGTTCGACTGACTCGTCCGCCGTCAGCGGGGACAGTGTGATCCGGCGGGCCGCGTGCCGGACCGCGACAGCACTGAGTCGGTTACGGCTGGTCACGACGACGAAGGAAGGACCGCCGCCCGGCAGGAGATCCTCGATCTGGTCAGCGGATTCGGCATTATCGAACACGATGAACAGGCTCTTGTCCCGGACCGTGCTGCGCCACAGCGCGACCCGCTGGTCGTGACCGGCCGGGATCATCCGGACGTTCAGGGAGGCGAGCAGCTGGTGCAACGCCTCCGCCGGGGACAGCGCGGGGTGCTTGGGATCGAAGCCCCGGAGGTTCACATACAGCTGACCATCAGGGTAACCGGCGGACAGCAGGCGGCCGCAGCGCACGGCCAGCGCGGTCTTGCCGATCCCACCGACTCCGACGATCATCACAATCCGCGGTGAGCCGATACCAGGGGCCGTGGCGTCGGCCCCGTCCTCGGTGGCGGATGCGCTCAGCACCTGCAGGACCGAAGCGGCGCGACCGATGAAGCAGCCGACATCGCGGGGCAGCTGCGCCGGTCGCAGGGGTGCGGCGGCCGCGTCCTGGAGCGACGTCCTTGCGGAGGCCGGGCAGGTTGCGGGATCGTCCGCCAGCATCGAGACATACAGGGCCTGCAGCTCGGCCGAGGGGCCGATCCCCAGATCCTCGGCAAGCAGCTGCCGGAGCGCCTGGTACTCCCTGAGCGCGTCGGCGGTCCGGCCGCTATGGTGCAGCGCCGTTATCAACAGGGCCCGCAGCCGTTCATGGTACGGATTGGCCTGTACCTGTCCGCTCAGCTGAGCTACCACATCGTCAGGCTGGCCGAGGTCCAGCAGAAGTTCCGCGCGTTCCGTGAGTAGCCGAAGACGCAAATCTGATACTCGGGCACGGTGTTCGGCAACGAACGGACCCGGCAGGCCGCCCAGCGGGGAACCCGGGCGCCAGCAGGCCAGCGCCTCGTCAAGGGCGGTGACCGCGGAGATCGGGTCACACCTGGAGCTGTTGGCGCGGGCCCGTGCCGCAAGTCGCTCGACCAGCCCCACGTCGACCCGCACGGGGTCGAGCCGGAGGAGGTAGCCCGATCCGGAACTGGTCAGCGGATCTCCCAGACCGGCCAGTACCCGGCGCAGTCCGGACACGTACGTGTGCAGGCTGCCGACCGCGGTGGCCGGCGATGACTCGCCCCAGATCTGGTCGATCAGATCGTCTCGCGCGGCGACGACGTTGGCGTTCAGCGCGAGGACGGCAAACACAGCCCGTTGCTTCGGCGGACCGAGAGCAAGTTCCCGCCCCTGGGCGTAGGCGGTGAGTGGCCCGAGGGTCTCAACCCGCAGGCTGCCGTCGTCCATGACGATTACCCCATGACCTCGTGTCCCAACGCGAGCAATCCCAGAGCTGGCGTCGACGAACGCCGAGCAACCCAGCCGTATATCCCTGCAAACAGGGAATACATTTTATATACGGACATAACATGTCTTCTCTGGTGAAAACCGCCGTAATGTGGTTATCTGAGTCCGCAGTCTGCGCCAGGACCGATGGCCGCGGATAGCTCCGAACAGGGGTCCCCGCAAGGAGGTCTCCAGCTGGAGATTGCGGATGAGGCCGGCCGCGGAGGTACGGGTCCGCGGCCACCGGCGCCCGCCTCGATGCGGGTCCGCAAGCGCCCGGCACGCATCCGTTGACCGTGGCCGGGTGACGCCAGGCGGCCCGCCCGCGCGCTTCGCCAGCCGCGCCAGCAGGCCATCCGCCCCGGCCGGGACGAATTACACCAGCCGATCTTCGGCTACCGCGTCATTCACGGCACATCTTCACTTTCGGAGAGTTACACCGTTATTCCTATCCGCCCTAATTCGAGCGTATGTGATGTATTTCATGCGATCGCTAGTTAGGCTCG